>NZ_VOYN01000062.1:0-17772 GCF_013420275.1 Acinetobacter sp. YH01020 | reverse complement strand
TTGTTCCATTTTAGAGATTTGTTTAAGATAAGATATAACTCATTGAGATGTGTCATAGTATTCGTCGTTAGAAAACAATTATTGTGACATTATTTCAATGAGTTATCTATTTTTGTCGTGTACAGAGGCCGGCATTTTAAGTTTGGGGCATGGTTTGTACTTTGCCTTGGGCGGCTATGCCTTTGGCATGTATCTCATGCGTGAGGCGGCAGGCGATGGCTTACCCGACTTTATGCGCTTTTTGAGTTGGACTGAGCTACCGTGGTACTGGATGGGTACTGAACATATCGTGTGGGCATTGGCTTTGGTGGTTTTAGTTCCGGGATTGATTGCCTTCATTTTTGGCTTCTTTGCCTTCCGCTCAAAAATTAAAGGCGTGTATTTTTCAATTATTACCCAAGCCATGACCTTTGCTGCGGCGCTACTGTTTTTCCGCAATGAAACAGGCTTTGGCGGTAACAACGGCTTTACCGGTTTTAAAACCATCTTAGGTATGGATATTACCTCTGCACCAATGCGTGCAACCTTGTGTTTCCTCACGGCACTGACTTTGCTTATCTGTTTTGTCGGTTTACGTCACCTGATGAATAAACCCTATGGTCGCGTACTTGGTGCAATTCGTGACAGTGAAAACCGTTTGCAATATTTAGGTTATCGCACCTTATGGTACAAGCTCTCTGCATGGGTCTTGTCCGCTGTGATCGCAGGGATTGCAGGCGCTCTGTATGTCCCTCAAGTCGGTATTATTAACCCGAGTGAAATGAACCCTGTCAATTCGATTGAAATGGCGGTGTGGGTGGCTGCAGGGGGGCGCGGTACGCTGATTGGCCCAATTTTGGGTGCAGGTTTAATCAATGGGGTGAAGACCTATTTCACGGTGGCTTATCCAGAGGCATGGCTATTGATTTTAGGTGCGCTGTTTATTGTGGTAACGATATTCTTGCCAAAAGGTGTGATTGGGTTATTAGAGCGGTTTAAAAAGGAGCGCAGCGAATGAATGATCAATGGGTTCAACCGCATGGCGGTCATGCTGCTGAAGGTTATGGACGACCAAAGGAGCAGGGTGCGGATTTCAGTCACGGCATTGCCTTGTATTTAGAAAAAGTCAGTGTCTGGTTTGATTCTTTCCGTGCATTAAATGATTTGTCGTTATATATCAAAGAAGGTGAGCTGCGCTGCATCATTGGTCCCAATGGTGCAGGCAAAACCACGCTGATGGATGTGATTACGGGTAAAACTCGCCCAACAGAAGGTTCGGCTTTTTTTGGGCAAACCTATGATTTGGCAAAAATGAGTACAGAGCAAATAGCTGAAGCCGGAATCGGTCGTAAGTTTCAAAAGCCTACTGTATTTGAAAATTTTACCGTGATGGAAAACCTGTTATTGGCTGCGCCGAAAGATAAACGGGTGAAAAAGAGTTTCTTCAGCAAACTCGATCCAGATGCGCAAAACGCCTTGGACGAATCTTTAGCACAAATCCGCTTAGAAGAATTGATCCATAAACCGGCAGGGCTGTTGTCACATGGTCAAAAGCAGTGGTTAGAAATAGGCATGCTACTGATGCAGCGCCCAAAGTTGATTTTGCTGGATGAACCTGTAGCAGGAATGACCGATGCTGAAACAGAGCGTACCGCAGAGCTGTGTTTAGAGTTGAAAAAGAACCATACCCTTGTTGTGGTTGAACATGACATGAGCTTTATTGACACCATCAGTGAAAAAGTCACCGTGTTGGCGCAAGGTGCGATTTTGGCCGAGGGTACATTGGCCGAAGTCCAAGCCAATGAAGATGTCATTGAAAAATATCTTGGACGTTAAGGAGCAGACCATGTTAGAAGTCAAAGACGTCAATCAGTTTTATGGTGGCAGTCATATTTTAAGAGATGTGACATTTGCCGCTCCCGTGGGTGCGTGTTCAGTGGTGCTCGGGCGAAATGGTGTGGGTAAAACCACCCTCTTAAAATGTTTAATGGGCATTTTACCGATCAAGTCTGGGCAGATCTTACTGGATGGCAAAGACATTTCTAAACTGAGTCCAGAGCAACGTGTACGTGAAGGCTTGGCTTATGTACCGCAAGGACGGGACATTTTTTCAACCTTGACCGTTGAAGAAAATATTTTGATTGGGATGGCAAAATTTAAAGGCGCTAAAACCCGAAAAGTGCCAGAACATCTCTATGAGATTTTCCCCGTATTGGATGAAATGAAACATCGTCGAGGTGGAGATTTATCTGGTGGTCAGCAGCAACAATTGGCGATTGCCCGTGCGCTCGCTTCCGAACCACGGGTATTGATTTTAGATGAACCGACCGAAGGCATTCAGCCGTCGATTATTAAAGACATTGGTCGTGTGATTCGTCAGTTAGCCGATAGCGGAGAAATGGCGATTGTTTTGGTTGAACAGTTTTATGATTTTGCAGAAGAACTGGCAGATGAATATACCGTGATGGCGCGGGGGCAAGTGATTGCACAAGGTGTCGGTAGTGAAATGCCCAAAAAAGGCATTCGGGAACTGGTGGCGATTTAGGTTGTTTAATACCCTCTTTTGCTCCATATTTTGGGGCAAGAGAGGGGGGAGGTATTTTACTCACGGCTGTAATGCTTAAAGGGAGGAAATTTTTATGTGGATTAAAGTTCAATGTTTTCAGGCCAAAGAAAATAGCCACCATATTGATTGGGCTTGAATTCTCCTCCAATGAATTTACCTGAATCTGTAAGCGTATGCTTACCTTCTGCTTTTTCTTCAAGTAACCCTTTACTCACCAATAGTTCTAATAATTCAGGGGTTTTTAATTTGTGCTTTGCGGCGAGTTTTGAACTGGTTAATTTAGATTGTAAAAGTGATTCTTCTTCAATTTTTTCAATATTAGGTTTTTCTGCTTTCACCTCATCTAAAGTAATGCGTACTTCATCGCTGATGCGAATAATACGTTGGGCTTCTTCATAGGCATCTTTAAAGACTTCATCATCTTCGTATTTACGAACTAAAATCCCCATTTCATTGTTATTTACTTGGCTAAACTCATAAAGATTTAAACTTGAAATAATGCATTCACCTTCATTTAAATAGCACTTTGCATGCAAATTTTTACAAAAGCTCACGCGTACATAATCCAGTTTTTGCATCCATTTTATTTCATCTGGATGTAAGTCACTTTTACCGTAGACAATACGAATATCAATTTTCATACGGTCTTTATCTTCAAGAAGCTCTTTAATACGGTCATTTAAACGTAAATAGGGGCTGATTAAAATCAAACGCTCTTTGGCATTTTTGATTAATTCTTCAAGAAAGAAGTTAGTGCCACTGGTATTTAAGAATTTTGCCATTTATCCCCCTGATTATTTTCGATAATTTTAAATTTTAGCGCATAAAATTCATACTGTGGAATAATTCGCTTTTAAACTTTAGACATGCATTCGTTTTTTGAAAGCAGGTGATTTAATTGAACTGGCGATAAGCATAGGAAGGGTGAATTACTTAGGATTTCAGCAGGAATAGATTGGGAAAAGAATGAATTGAATAAATCAGATGAAATACAAAAAATTGTATAATTATCGCTCAATAAAAGTTAATCTTAACTAAATACATAACAAGAAGATAAGAATATGGACGCGATATTATATTTGATCCCACCGAATGATTTGGAAACACTGATTTTAGAAGCAGAAACCCCTCAAGATGTCTTGGATTCACCCTTTGTACAACACTCCTTTTTTTTAGGGGAGGCATGGCAAGAGTTGAATCCATTATTAAGCGTGAACAGGGATTCAGCTGCGGCACTGAATTATGCCATTCAGGCAGAACATCCATTGTCAGAGCGACGACCGGGACTGAGCCTTGCAGTGCATTACAATACTGTAGTTCGCGTTGCAGAAATCCATCAGGCATTACAACAGTTAAGCGTGGATGAAATCAAAAAACGTTATTTGGTCACGATTGCAGAAACCGCACCTGAGCAAGAGCTCAAATTGGCCGAATTAAAACTGCTTTTTTTACAGTTACAAGACCTTTATCGTGATGCGGCGCGTCATAATTTATCGGTGCTGAGTGTGATTCAAGATGGTATTCGTTTGGATAAATTACCATAAACACAGCTCAACACGGGCTATAACTGAAGTTGCATCAGGACGAGATCACGCCATTCACCAAACTTTTGTCCCACTTCAGGCATATAACCTGTTTGCTTAAAGCCTAATTTTTTGTGTAGGGCAATCGAGGCGCTATTGCCGTGGTCAATGCCTGCAATCATGACATGCATATTTTGGCTTTTGGCATGCTGAATCAGATGTTCTAATAATTGCTGACCAAGACCGAGTCGAGCATAGTTTGGGTCAATATAAACAGAGTGCTCAACAGTATGTCGATAGCCAGCAAAATGACGGAATGAACCATAGTCAGCATAACCCGCGATTTGATGCTGTTCTTGATCTTCAATCACCACAAAAGGAAAATTTTGCTTTTGAAAATCCAGCAATTTCTGTTGAAAAGAGTCAAGGGTATAAGCTTGATCATTCCATGTCGCAAAGCCGTTGAGAACTTCATGATTATAGATTGCGAGAATGGCCGCTAAGTCTTGAGGAATTGCAGGTCGAATGAGAAAAGACATGCGCAAATTTCTGATAAAAATAAAGTCAATTTAAAAACTTAGGCAGAAAAAAAGCAAGGAGATGAACCTTGCTTTTTTCTTCATAGTGTTCTGAGTCGAACTTAGAAGTGGTATTTCACCAATGCGCTGACATCGTTTTGGTCTACGCCTTTAATACCAAATTTGTTGTTCCAAACTGAATGTTCGATACCAACATATAATTTAGTTTTTGGTGAAATGTGTTTACCCAGATTCCATTTGTACTGAGATGTCCAGTTTAATTCACTTGCATGGTCTGCTTCAGCAGTAGACCAGTCTAGGAAGGCATCTGCTAAAAACTCTTCTGAACCTAATTTGAACGGCACTGCATAAGTGATTGTCATTTGATAATCATCTTTAGTCTTGTCGTTTGCCGCTTTATAGAAGTTCACATTTGCATATTGTGTATATGGAATATCGAGAGAGAAACCTACACCGTACAAGAAGTTGTTAAATTCAGAGTTGTGGTGATCGTAACCCGCATTATGTTCCCAAGTCGTTGCAATCAGAACGTCTTTGATCGGACCCATAGAAAGGTCTTTACTAGAAACTTCACCTAAGCTTAGACGTGGCGCTAATTCTGCATAAGTTGATTGATCATCGTTACCATCCAATTGTTGGTCAACGAAGAAGAATACATCTGAATACTTCAGTTTCGCTGCATATTCGGCTGTGATCGTTGTACGGTCTTCAGTACCAACTTCATAGTTTTCACCATATAAGCCAGTTAAGCTGAAATCTTGCCATACGATAGGTGAAGCTTGAGTGAAAGCAGCAGCAGATGCTAATGCACATGATGCAACGATTTGTGTAAGTTTCATTAAAAAATATCTCCCCCCGAGAAGCACTGAAAGCATACAGATTATTAAGCAAAAATAAAGCCAAATTTTACTCAACGGCAAAATTGTTTTGTAATTTGAAGGGGAAATACGCTGTGAATGATCAATGACGGTAAAAGCGAGATTTTGAGTTTGAATGGAATTGTGCAAATAGATGGTGGACGTCGAGGAAATGCACAAAAATATGACCCAAATCAATTAAAACAATGCAAATCTACAATAAAGTCTTACTTTTTGTATGGATATTAAAAAAATATCAAAATAGCACTTGCAAAATTCTAACTTAAGACCGATATTCGAAGTATAAGGACACGGATCTGCAGACTCTAAAGTGTTCATCATTCAATGTGGAGGACGACGTTCCATACAAAGTTGAAGATGGTCATTGCTGTAACATTTACAGCAAATGTAACGTGCCAAGATAATAAGTTTTGCACAAATTTTTATAGCTAATACAGATAGATATGAGGATGATATTATGAACATTGAAATCCGTACAGATAAAAACATTATAAACAGTGATCGACTAATTACATACGTTCGTGCAGAACTTAATGAAGAATTTCAGCGCCATAGTGAACGCATTACCCACTTCTCGGTGCATTTAAGTGATGAAAATGGGGACAAGGGCGGCAGCGATGACATTAAATGTATGATTGAAGCGCGTCCAGCGGGTTTGAAGCCTGTCGTGGTCAACCATCGTGGTCATAATGTAGATACAGCTATTCACGGTGCAATTGATCGACTTAAACGTAGTCTTGAACATGTGTTCGAAAAGAAAGAGAACCCACGCAGTACGCAACCTGCTTTTGCTGAAGCAGATGACAGCGTAGACGACGAATAAGTCTCAAAATTTAAAAAAAGCCCTGCGGGGCTTTTTTTGTGTGTTTTGTATTTTGTTTTACATGAAATTCAAACAAACGCAGCTTTATTCGGCATAATAGATCAAAATAAATTGAAGTGAGCTTTCCAGATGTTAACAGCGCAACAACAGCTTTTTGTGCAAGCGTTAGAAGAACAAGATCTTGCACAGGTGCAACGCCTGTTGGCAGATGGTCTTAATCCAAATTTTATCGACTTTGAAAAAGGACCTGCGGTTTCTGTATGGTCTGATGGTTTGTTTAAATGGTGGGAAATGGTTTGCGAAGCATATGAAGCAGGCCAACCTTTAACAACAGAACAGAAAACACAACATTTAGACGTACATATGCAAATCTTGGAAGCGCTGATTCAAGCCAAAGCCAATGTGCATTTATGGGATGCTGAAGAAATTTATGGTCCATTATGGGACGCCGCGAGTGCAGCATGTGTCCCTGCGGTACAGCGTTTATTGGATGAAAAAGTGAATCCAAATATGATTGATAGCGATGGTTTAACCATTTTATCGTCGATTAGTGAATTATTTTTTGACTGTGATTTTGACGCGGTAAATTGGTCAGAAGCATTGGAAGAAGAAAAACAAACCTTGGAGCTTTTGCGTAGCCATGGCGCAAAAATGACCAAGGAATTAGCATAATTGTGAGTAAAAACATGACTGTATTTAAAGTTTTAAGCATTGCAACATTATCTAGTTTGAGCCTGTCTGCATTTGCGGCGGATTTTTCATTTGACCGTCCGGGCGCGGGTATGGGCACAGGCATTACCCCTGTAGGTCGTTTGGCATGGGAACAAAGTTTGCCAGCAGCGAGCTATAGTGAAAGTCGTGATGAAAATGGTGAAAAAGTAAAAAACACCACTTTAAATGCAGATATGTTGTTCCGTACTGGTTTGGCAAAAGATTTGGAATTGCAATTGGGTTGGCAAGGTCCGGCATGGTCTAAAACCAAAGTTGCGGGTCGCTCAGTTGAAGACGATGGTTTGGGTGATGTCAGCATTGGTCTGAAAAAAGCCATTGATTTGAATGATGAGAAATTGTCGATGGCTATTCTTGCTGAAGCGATTATTGCAACAGGCAATGAAGGTTTTAGTGCTGAGGACGATATTTATAGTCTGACTTCCGCTGTGGCTTATGATTATAGCGATACAATTGGGACTTCAATGACCATGCGTTATGAAGTTCAAGATGGTGATTGGGCTGTGAGTGCCATTCCAGGAATGGAATATCAAATTGCGGGTAATTTATCGGGTTTTTCTGAGCTGGTTTATCGCAAAGCAGAGAGTACGGATCAGGAAGTGTCTTTGGCTTCCGGTCTAACGTATGCCGTTTCGGATCGTATGCAGTTGGATGCGAGCGTCGGTCTAGAACTCACTGGCGGTCATAAAAATTATCAGTCAGGTTTGGGTGTATCTTACCTGTTCTAAAAAAACCTAAATTTTAAAACGTATAAATACAGACTGAGGATGAATTCAGCTGAATGAAACAATGGACTTATGTTGCGGCAGCGGCTGTGCTGTCGTTCAGTATGGGCGTCTCTGCTCAGGATGCATTACTTTCAGCTGAAGATGCTTTTCCTTTCTCGGTCGTCTCCGATCGTGCAGATCAGGCGGAGCTGAGTTGGGATATTCCAGCGCATTATTATCTGTATCAGCACAAAATAGAGGTGAAGCAGGGCAATCAAGTTTTGGCTTTGGATTTGCCTGCTGCTGAGGATTTAAAAGACGATAACTATGGTCATACGCAGGTGTATTACCAACAGTTGAGTTTTAAAATTCCAACTCAAAAACTGCAGACTTATCAAGTCAGTTGGCAAGGCTGTGCCAAGGATCGGGTGTGTTATCCACCACAGAGCATCAGCTTTGAAACGGATGCTTCTGGTTTGGTCACACAGCAAAATCTTACCAGTCCAAATAAACGCTTACTCGATTTTGCAGCAGAAAATACTGCCGAACAGCCTACGGCGAATCGTTTAGATCAGCAGCGGGCAGATAATGCTGCACTGGCTTCTGATCGCTATACCGCAAGTGACCAAATGTGGTCTGAAAAATTAGCACAAAGCTCCATATTTTATGGCCTTTTCCTGTTTTTTGGCTTGGGTTTTTTGTTGGCCTTTACCCCTTGTTCATTGCCAATGCTGCCGATTTTAACCTCACTGATTGTCCGCGACAGCCGAGGTTTAAAAGCATGGATGATTGCACTGACTTTTGTCACCAGTATGGCGATGGTGTATGCCATTCTCGGCTTGGTGGCGTCGTCTGCAGGTTTGAATTTCCAGCGTTGGTTGCAACAACCCTCGACCTTAATTGCCTTTAGCGTACTCTTTGTGGTTTTTGCCCTGAATTTATTTGGTTTATTTGAACTGAAATTGCCACGCAGTTGGGTCAATCGCTTAGACCAAGCTCAGTCGATGCAAAAGGGCGGTAGTCTCGTTGGCGCTGGGGTCATGGGGATGATTTCAGCATTACTGGTCGGTCCTTGTATGACAGCACCGTTGGCAGGCGCATTATTATTTATTTCCCAAACCCAAAGTCAGTGGCAAGGTGCGTTATTGTTATTCACCCTCGGCTTTGGCATGGGGACCCCGCTATTGTTGGCCAGTGTCCTTGGCTCACGGGTATTGCCTAAAGCGGGTTTGTGGATGAATCAAATCAAGGTGCTCTTTGCTTTCATTATGTTGGCATTGGCTTTGTATTTTATTCGACCATTGATCAGTGAAGCTTGGTTACAGTGGTTATCCCTTGCTCTGGGTCTGGTGTTTAGCGCTTATGTGCTTTGGCGCATTTTATGGCGCAGTACTCAGCTCAAATGGTTGTATATCTTGGTGTTCTGTGCCGCCGTACCTTATATTGTGTACAGTCAATATCAACATAGCCAACGTTTTTTAGTCGAAGAAAATCAACAACAAAGTGCTTGGCATGTGGCACATACAGCGGAAGAGTTTCAACGTTTATTAAGTGAAATTCCTCAAGGTCAATCCGCAATTATTGATGTCTATGCCGATTGGTGTGTGGCCTGCCAGCCGATTGAACATAAAGTTTTAAAATCGACAGTAGTGCAACAGGCTTTGGCACCGTATTATTTAATTAAGTTGGATTTGAGTCAGTATGATGCAACCCATCAAGTACTGCTTAATCAATGGGATATTTTAGGGCCACCGACCTATTTATTTTTAGATACAGCGCATCAAGAGATACGTGGACTGCGTTTGACGGGCGCTTTTAGTGAGAAAGAATTGCTAGCGCAATTGGAAAAATTTAAATCGCGTGGAGAATAAAAATGATGCAATTATATATTGCCAATAAAAACTATTCGACGTGGTCTATGCGACCGTGGTTGGTGTTACACGCGTTTAATTTACCCTTTCAAGAGATCTTGATCCCTTTTTCTGAAGAAGCAGATGGCGGAGCGTTCAAGCAGCAAATGTTAGCCCTACATGCCAATGGCAAGGTGCCCCTACTGCAACATGACGCTGTGATGATTTGGGACTCATTGGCGATTTGTGAATATTTGGCAGAGCAGTTTCAAGAGCTTCCACTGTGGCCCAAAGATCCCACACAACGTGCATGGGCACGGAGTATTTGCGCGGAAATGCACAGTAGTTTTATGCAATTGCGTAGCTTATGCAGTATGAATCTGCAGGCGGATTATGGTCGTCATGGTCAGATATTATGGTCCGAACATGCTGAATTGCGTGCTGAAGTGACTCGAATCGAGCAGATTTGGTCGAGTCGTACTGTGGTGGATGGCTTTCTATGCGGTGAGTTTAGTATTGCTGATGCGTTTTTTGCACCCGTGGTAACACGTTTACAGACCTTTCAGTTACCCTTGAGTGACAACACACGTCGTTATATGCAAAAGATTTTGCAGCATCCTTCTGTGGAGGCATGGATCACGGCTGCTCAACAGGAACAGCCAGTCCGTCGAATGGAACAGTATCCACGTTAAAAGCTCAACGACGCATCTGAGCTGTAGAAAAGTTTTAAACCAAATGGCTAAAGCTTTGTTGTTCGGTGTAGGCCATCACCATGTTGCGGCCACCAGCTTTAGCTGCATATAGCGCCTGATCTGCATGGGTCAGCAATTGTTGCGGTACCAATTCTGGCGTAGAAATCGCAATGCCAAAACTGGCTGTCACATGAATTGACTGACCATCATGTCCCCAAATTTCAAGCTGCTCAATGGCTTTTCGACAGCGCTCTGCAATGAATATCGCTTGTTCTAAGTTAGAATTTTTTAGCACCAAAATAAACTCTTCCCCGCCAAACCGCCCAACCACATCACTACCGCGTAAATGTTGGTTTAATACTTGGCTGACGAGAATCAAGGTTTCATCGCCTTTATCGTGTCCATATTCATCATTGATGCGTTTGAAATGGTCTAAGTCCAATAAGACCAGTGCATATGTATCTGTTTTAGCACTATCGAGCTGTTCCAAACATTGATTGATACTGCGTCGATTAAATAAATTGGTCAGTGGGTCGACTTGACTAAGTTTTTGAATCAGATGCTCTCGATGACGCCATTGGCTGAGTAAGATTTCAAATAAAGCCAAACAGGTTAATAAAATAGGAACAATGAAAAAGATCATTGAGAAGAGCCAAAAACTATTTTGATAGCCATAGGCATGAGGTTGAAAAATCGGGGCATAGGGGATAATGCCGCGGATGCTTAAATACATGCAAATAGATAAAAAAATCGTGGCTGGGATCAGCATGCTATAGACGATTTTTCGTGTAAATAGTACCAATCCAACGGTCACAAGGCTCACGTAGGAGATCATGGTGGCTGGACTCATAACGCCAATTAAATAACCATCACGACATAAAGAAATGACGAATAAGCCGACCGAAAGATAAGGTAAAATTAGCTGAATCTTGGGATTATCTTTTCCAGCATAGCAAGGCCAAATCAGGAGGACCATTAAGCAAAAAAAGACGATATTGGTCCACAATTGAGAGTGGATGAGATCAAGGTTAACCCACTGCCAAAGTTCTGGCGTGACATAAACATAAAATTTCCAAATGATCCAAAGCAGATGAATGGCTGAGCCAAGCATCAGCATGAGCATACACTTTTTCAGGATACTCCAATTCATGACCACTTCATCTTCCAGCAAATACTGGGCGATTCTATTGCGGAGGATCATGTCACGTATGCTTGATTTCACCGTCATCCTGTGTCATTGCCCTGTTCGAGTTATCAGTTTTTTTCTTAAAGTTTATATAGATATCATTTTATAGGCTTACATTAGCATGAAAATTTACACTTGATAACGGTCAAGAACCGCTCAGTAATTTTAAATTTTTTGCGAGTTCAAAATGATTGTTCTAAAAATAAAACATAGTGTCATAAGGATCGGGATTATTCTATTTATGAAAAGTGATTACACTAGGCTCAAGTTAATAACAACAGCTTTAGGTTTTAGTCATGAAAATTTTGCATATTGATTCAAGCATCATGGGCGACGCTTCAGTTTCACGTCAACTCAGCGCTGAAATTGTACAACAGTTACAGCAAAAACATGGTGATGCTGCACAGGTTCAACGTCTCGATTTAGCAGTACAGCAGATTCCACATCTCAGCAGTGAAATTTTGATGGGTCAAAATGCAGAACAATCGGCTTTAGGCGAGCAGTTGTTACAACAATATTTAGATGCCGATGTGGTTGTGGTCGGTGCTGCTATGTATAACTTCGGTTTGCCATCAACTTTGAAAGCGTGGATTGACCGTATCAGTGTTGCAGGTCGTACCTTTAAATATACAGAACAAGGTCCAGTGGGCTTGGCAGGTGACAAAAAAGTCTATATTGCCAGCAGTCGTGGCGGTGTGTATGGCGATAACAGCCCTGTAGATTATCAAGAAGGTTTATTAAAAGCCGTGTTTAATTTTACGGGTGTCAGCGATATTGATGTGATTCGTGCCGAAGGTGTCAATATGGGACCAGATATGAAAGCACAGGCAATGGCGACAGCTCAGGCTCAAATTCAAGCCATTTAATTGATTGACATTTCCCTCTTAGGTCAGCATCTGCTGACCTTTTTTTATGGTGACTTTGATCCGTTTCAGGGAATTAGTTTTCAGGGATTAGTCCTGATCCAGTCGGTGTGCAAAATCGGCTAAATCACTCAGCGCACGTTGTCCTTCTTCAAACCAAGAGCTAAACATTTGGAAGTTATGCCACATGCCAGTGTACAGCTTAAATTCGACATCTAGGCCAGTTTCTTCTGCTTTGACTTTAAAGCGCTGCGCATCATCCAATAAAATTTCTTTAGAACCTACTTGAATATGAATCGGAGGCAGTCCTTTGAGCTCGGCAAAAAAAGGCGAGACCAATGGATCAGCTCGATCGACCGAGCGTGGTACATAATAATCAATGCCTGTTTCGAGGGCTTCTATGCTTAACAGCGCATCATGCTTACGGTTATAGCGTAGGGACTCACTGCTCAGCGTCAGGTCTAAAAACGGTGACATCAACACCAAACCACTGACTTGTGGAAGTTGTTCCTGTTGAATTTTAAGGGCTAAGGCAAGCGCTAAGTTTGCACCACAAGAGTCGCCTGACAAAATAATATCTTTGGCTTGAATCCCTTGATCTAATAACACCGCATACACATCAAAAAGGGCATCGAGTGCTTCAGGAAACTGTGCTTCTGGGGATAAAGGATAATCCAAATGTAACACTTGCATTTGCGTGCGTGCGGTAACTTGAGTCAGAAACGCCCGATGTGTGTTCATCGAACCCAAGAAAAATGCGCCCCCATGAATATGAAAAATTAATTGGGTCGATGCCTGTTGCGGTTTGATTTCTTCGGCTTTTAAGCCGGCTAAGCGAATCGGGCGAATTTGTACATCCGGGTTTTGGGGAAATGCACGACACATTTGTTCCAAAGCAAAACGTAAAGTATTGGGCGGTAAATTGAACTGGCTCGGCCCACGAATTGTTGTTTTTAAAATGCTTTCTGTAATCAGTTGTTTCGTCAGTGGCGATATCTTCATTGTCTTTCCATCTTTTTCTATTTTAGGAATCGTGTGAGCATATTTACCAACACAAATTACAAGGTTACACTAAACGGTCACATACAAAAATTGATAAATTGTTGTGACTTTTGGATACTAATGTCGTCTATATCAGACCAGGGAAATAAACAAAAATGAAAAAAATTGCACTAGCATTAGGATTGATGAGTTTAGCCGCATTTGCAAATGCTGCAGACCCGCTAAATGGTACAACTTGGAAAACCATTGATGATAAAACCAAGCAGCCAAAAGCGATTGTAAAATTCACCGAGCAAAAAAATGGTACGCTTTCTGCGAGCATTCAGTCAGTTTTGACACCAGGTGAAGAGAATGCATGTAAAAAATGTGAAGGCCCATATCACAACAAATCATTAAAAGGCTTGCGAATTGTGACCGGTCTTAAAAATGTTGGTGGTACAAGCTATGAGAGCGGTTCAATTTTGGATCCTCAATCAGGTAAAACTTACAAGTTAAAAGGTCAATTGGCTGATGGCGGCAAAAAATTAGAGCTTCGCGGCTTTATTGGTGTTGCTGCTTTAGGTCGTAACCAAACATGGATCCGCGCCAACTAATTTGACGTGATTCCAACAAAAAGCCTGACGATGTCAGGCTTTTTTTATGACTGCTTGCTCAGTCAAAATTGAACAAGGGCAGTGCATGAGTGTGATGAAAACATTTATTTCAATGCACGGTAAGCGTTTTCATCATAGCCAACCAATAAGTCGCTACCTGTATCCAGTACTGGGCGTTTAATCATGCTGCTATGCGCTGTTAAGCACTGAATCAAATTTTCTTCACTGGCTAAGGCTGTCTGTTGCTCTTCTTCACTGAGTCTTTTCCATGTGGTGCCTTTTTTGTTGAGAATCACATCAGCACCTTTGGCATCGAGCCATTTTTTTACGGTTTCAGCATCAATCGCTTGTTTTTTATAGTCATGAAATTCGTAGGTCAGGCCTAATTCGTTGAGCAAGTCGAAAGCTTTTTTCATGGTATTACAGTTTTTGATGCCATAAATTTTAAGCATGAACAGGTGTCCTCAATTATTCAAAACAATATGATAAAAAATACAATTCAGCATTATCCTACAGGCTAATTCATCAATGCTCAAAGCCCGATCGTGATGTGGATTGAGAAATAAATGTTTTGCTGTAAAAGTCGCATGCTGTAAATATTAGGCATTGTCATCAAAACGACATTTTGGTCTTTTAGAATAGCCTACAGAACAAAACGAATCAGAAAAGAAAGCGCTGCGATAACAAGAAAATTCAGCCTAAGGTTGCACGGTCAGAAGTAGAAATAAAGCGAGAATAAGAATTTGCTGTGCAGATCGAATTTTTAGCTGTTTTATTTGGGGGAGTCTAGAGATGCGAGGGCTAGAAAAGAGAAAACCCGCATTTAATCATCCTGATCATGCGGGTCTCAGTCCAACGTCCATTGTCACATCCTTGAAAACAAGCTAAATCATTTAGTTTGTTTTTATACTTCCTTCGGCGTCCAATCCTTTTGTGTCATCCTGACATGTCCCTTTGCCGTGCGACCATAATGCTACGTTCGAGTTGTGAGATAAATCCACAAATTCGTCATGTAATGTGAGAAATAACCTCTAATTGGGTAAACAATTGTTCACTCAATTAATTGCTGAAAGCTTAAATTTTATAGTCAATAATCACTGGGGCATGGTCGCTAAACCACTCATCTTTGAATACCCAAGCATTGACTGTACGTTCTTTCCAGTCTGGCGAACATGCATGGTAGTCAATACGCCAACCGACATTTTTGGCACGTGCTTGTCCTCGGTTAGACCACCAAGAGTAAAGCTCGGCTTCTTTACGTACCTCACGGAAGGTGTCGACATAGCCAAGTTCATCATAAATATGATCGAGCCATGCACGTTCATGCGGTAAGCAGCCCGAAGCCTTTTGGTTCCCAGACCAATTTTTAATATCAATACGTTTATGCACGATGTTGTAGTCACCGCAAACAATCACTGACTTATTTTCAGCACGCCATTGCTTCAAAATTTGTTGATATTCGCCTAAAAATAGGTCTTTGCGCGCCTGAGCTTCTTCACCCGATGAACCAGAAGGCAGGTAGAGCGAGCAAATATGTGCAGTTTGTCCAAGTCCTAAATCGAACTCAGCAGAAATAAAGCGGCCTTGAGTGTCTGCCAATTCAAAACCTAAACCATCTGTCACTGAAACAAAAGGTAGGCGGCTATAAATCGCAGTACCGGCATAGCCTGGGCGTTCTGCAGGGAAAAGGTGTGTAAACCAACCTTCGGGTTTAAATTTATCGGTCCATTGTTCATGGGTAATGCGGCTTTCTTGCATGCAGATGACATCGGCATCTGAAGTTGCCATCCAGTCAAAAATACCTTTTTTTTCAGCGGAACGCAGACCATTCACATTAATTGAAACGACACGTAAAATTTTTTGATCACTTGGATAGCTACTCTTTGGTATCATGCTCAGGTTTAACCTCAAACTTAAAAAATGGAGCACCTCATGACAGCGCAAGCGGCATTTAATCCACAAGCTTTTATCGAACTGGCATTATCACGTGGTGTGCTTAAATTTGGTGAGTTTACTTTAAAATCGGGTCGTGTGAGTCCTTATTTTTTTAATGCGGGTCTTTTGAATGACGGTGAAGCATTGTCGTTATTGGCTTCTGGCTATGCAGCTAAATTAACAGAATGCGATAATGTGGAGGTGGTCTTTGGCCCAGCTTATAAAGGTATTCCATTTGTAGCAGCAACGGCTGTCGCACTGTCACAAAACCATGGTGTGAGTGTACCTTGGGGCTTTAACCGTAAAGAAGCGAAAGACCATGGTGAAGGCGGTGTGCTTGTGGGTGCATCAGTAGAAGGCAAAAAAGTCTGGATCATTGATGATGTGATCACTGCAGGTACTGCGATTCGTGAAGTAGTGACTATTCTGAAAAATGCCGGTGCACAAATTGCGGGCGTATTGGTGGCGCTAGACCGTCAAGAAAAAGGTCAGGGCGATTTGTCTGCGATTCAAGAAGTACAAAAAGAGTTAGAAATTCCTGTACATGCTTTAATCACTATGAAAGATTTAATGACTTTCTTAGATGCAAAAGGCGAAACTGAAGCCTTGGCGAAAATGGAAGCGTACCGTGTGAAATACGGCATCTAATTTTTCGGGATTTCAAAAGGCAGCTGAAGCTGCCTTTTTTACGTCTTTAAATGATGATTGTTGCATCTAACTAACAAAAAACGTGAAATATTGCTTAAAAAGTAGGCGTTAAACGTGAAGAATCAATAAAAAGCCGTCTCAGTGCGCTATTTACTGAAACGGCTTTAGTTAAAGTATTGATACTTATAGAAAATTTAAAGAATTTCGTATAACGTTTATTATGTTAATTTTAGGGAAATTTAATAAATAGAAGACTTTCATTATGAATTCCATCAGAACTTTTATTATTTTAATACATTTTACTGCTATATGTGGATGTACTGACTCTTCAGAACCTAGGTCTAAATCTTTATCAGAAAAATCGGATATTGAATATTATAAAGATATATCAAAATCAGGGGATTTAGTGACTTGGGGGATTTCATCGGATTTAATTATAAAAACAGTTGTAGGTGGTAAAAAGAATATTGAGCAAGGCATAGTTTTAAGTAACCCTTTTCTTGGGCAGTTTCCTATTAACTTCATTCCTACAGTAGAAATACTAAATGACGATGATAAAATTGAGAACGTTGCCGATTTTCAAAAGCCTATGCAATTTAATCTACTTTTGAATAATGCTAAGAATATAAAAATTAATAACTTTTATGATAGGAGTTATCAAGATCAAGTAAAAGTGCATCTACAAAATTTCAGTACACTTGATCCCATATCTTTTAAATATAAACGAACACCAAGAGAATGGATAAACTATTTAACATCACATAAATTTGTAAAATATGAAGATTCATTTAAAAAATTTGATTTAGAATGTTATTCAATAAATTTGGATTCTGATATTTCTTATCATTGTTTAGGTCATGCATCAGATCCATACCATTCTGAATTTTTAATGACAATTAATCGTAATCTTACAGACCAAATCGTAATAACCACAAAATCTGAAACACCTCTCTATCCTAACGTGAATATTGAATGGAGAATGCCTTATGAATCATTAAAAGATTGGAAAGCTGTAGATCAAAATATTTGGCGTTTATTAAAAGCTTGGAATGCTAATCAATAGAGTAACTATCGCAAAACTTCCACTATTTTTGAGTCTATTTAACATAATAGAGGTTATACGAAACGTGTATGTAAGCCCAAAGTAGAAATGTCCGGTTTCTCCAAAGTAAAAATGTCCGCTTTTAGAATATGCACTTTTGCAATTTTCTTAGCGGACGGTTTGATATGTTGGTGTCTATGTCGGATAAAGAACTTAA
>NZ_VOYN01000061.1:0-17910 GCF_013420275.1 Acinetobacter sp. YH01020 | reverse complement strand
GTTCAAATGGCTATTCTACGTTTGATTGGTTTTGGAAAAAAAGAAGAATTTAAGAAAGTGCTAGCAATTTTAAGAAAGAAAAAGCCTGATAGGACAAGGATCCTATGAAATTTGTCGTGTACAGAGGAAAATCGTACAAGAGTCGATGAGTGCTTATAAAGCTTGTAAGTCTCGGGTGGATGCTGTGCAACAAGCTTTGAATGAGACCTTTAAAGAATCATAATGTGTATGATTCATAGAGATCGTTTCAGTCTAGCGATCTCTAAATCCATCTTGTAATTGGCATGTTAAATCCTGTTGTCAACGGCAGTGTAAAATGACCCCCTTGGTTAAATATTCAGCTCCTACAAAATTCAATAGTAGCTGAAGATCGACTTAATGCGACAGAACCGAAATATTACCTCAAATAATTAAGGTTCGGTTACTAAGTCTGTAAAACAAACCCATTGCAGAATAGTGTTTAACTATCACTGATTTTTGTTGCTTAATACAGATTTTAACAGTGGTTACTTTTTTGGTTACTACAATGTAGAATATAACAAAAATATTTATAAAAAACATATATATAAATATTTATGTGATGCGTAATATACGCATCACATAATAATGCTTATTTTTGATATAATTTAGATAATGGGGATCATTATGCTGGTTTATAAAAATTTATGAGTCTTACGGAAACACAAGTACGAAAGTCATATCCAAAAGAAAAAATTTACTTTTTAGCTGATGATGATGGTTTAAGCTTAAAAGTCGATCCTAATGGAAAAAAGTCTTGGAGTTATCGATATTCAGTTGCAGAAACGGGTAAAAGACCACGAGTCACTCTAGGTACATATCCTGAGATGAATCTCAAAGAGGCTAGAGTGGCCAGAGACTCCTATAAGGCAACTAAATTTTCTACACAAAATTTAGTTCAGGAGAAAATTCAAACTTTTAAAGTTGTTTGTGAAGAATGGTTAGAGTTTAAAACAAATAATTCATTTAAAGATCAACCACGTGGTGGTGTAATCCAATTGGCGAATGCATGTTTAATAAATGACATTTATCCCGTTATTGGTGATATAGATTTTAGCAAAATTAAAAGAACTGATTTAGTTAAGGTAATTAAGCAGATTGAAAATAGGGGAGTTAAGGAACCTGTAAAAAAAGCGTATAGCTATTTAAATCAAATCTATGATTTTGCAGTTGCAATGGGATACTGTGATTATAATCAAGCTTATGGTCTCAATAAAATATTATTGAAAGGGAAATTAAAGAAAAATTATCCCTATTTAAAAGATGAAGAAATTTCTAATTTTATTCTTAGAATAACTCAACTAAATACAGATCCTATTATAAAAAAAGCAATCCTATTTAAATTATATACTGGAGTCAGGGGGGCAGAGTTATTGTCTGCAGAACCTCATCATTTTGATTTTGACAACAAAATTTGGAAAATACCTGCTTTACATATCAAGCAATATCGTCGAAAAGTGATAGCAGGTTATGATATTCCAGATTTTTTAGTCCCGTTATCATCGCAAGCGGTGAGCATTGTTAGATCTGCACTAGAGTGGTCACAAGGCGATCGTTATGTTTTTGCCAGCCCAAAAATTAAAGATAAGCCATTGCATTTTAACACAATAAATTCAGCCATTCGCAAGATGGGATACAAAACAAATGAGCTATCCTCACACGGTTTAAGATCAACATTCAGTACTATTTTAAATGATTCTGGCTTATTTCAAGATAGTTGGATTGAGGCTCAGCTTTCACATGTAGATAAGAATAAAACACGTGCTAGTTATAACCATGCAGATTATATTCAACAAAGAGCTGATATGATGCAGTGGTGGGGTGACTATTTAGAAAATAAATCAAAATCTAGTTTATAGGTAATTTAAATTAAACTATTTTGATTTAATAATAAATTTTAAACCAAATGCATTTAACAACTTATTTATAGAATCTAATGTTGGATTACTATCAGGTTGCTCCATTTTCTGTAAAGTCTGTGGTGCTATTTTAGTAATTTTACTCATTTCATTTAATGTTAAATGTAGTTCTTTTCTAATGTATGATGCAATCTGGTAAATTTGCCACTCAGGATTGTTATTTATATTTTCTAAGACTTGTAAGCGTTTATTCATTTGCTCGATTGCCGTCATAGGCTTATAACGTTTATCCATTAGAAAGCTCCTGAATCTGTTGGCATATATTCAATATACGATGATGACTATTTTGTAGAATCTCATCATCTATATTTATTTTTTTCATTTCATCGAGCAAATTTTCATACAGTGGCAATTGTTGAATCATTGTATGTTTAATTTCAGTTGAATCTATTCCTGTACATTCTTCTATTTGCGTTATGACAGATCCCCATATAGGCATTCCTCCATGGTCATCTTTTTCCCAACGTGTAGTACGTGCAATTCCGTCAGGATGAAGCCACATTGGTGCAAAATCGAAGAGGGGTGTTAATTGAATTGTACCGTCATTTAAACGTTGAATTGCGGTATTACGGGTATGATTATCTTTATTTCCTAATGCAACATTAGTAATATCTCGTTTCAAATATTCAAAAATTTCAGCTTTTGGTGATGAGCAACACTCCATGATCAATGTACAGATTTGATTATGTGTCATTTTAACGCCGAAGCCAGCTTTACCACTTAAAGAGGCTAGGCTTTCTTGTGCAACTCTTTCGACTTTACCATTGATAATTTGGCGATCAAAACGTGGAATAAATAGCGTTCTCTGGTGAAGTTCCAAGTCCTTGAACACTCTTAGACCTAAATACCGAGCTATTTTCATGTAAATTGCTTCATGTAACAGTATTTTTTCCAGTTTTTGATCATTTCCACGACTAAATTTAACTAGCCAATGTTTTGCCGATAGTTCATCTGGAAGACTGTGATCTAAATAAAACAGACCATCATATCCTTGTGTTAGTAATAGTTTAGGCCATTCACCTTGAACACCTGAAGAACCAGCAACAAATAAGCCATATGATGCAAGTGACTCAATGAAATCTTCTTTCCTTTCAATTATTTCGCTTAGGCTAAATCCACGAGGTTTCACTGTCGGAAAATGATCTTGAAGCCAGTCATAAGCTTCTTTAATTCGTAGATTACCAATAGGATTACCTGCCCCAGATTTCAGTAGGGGCCAATCAGCTTGTTCTTCTGCATTAATTGAAAAACCCAGCTGATTTAAAAGCTCCTTTCGCCCATAGCCTTGAGGTAGCAAGTCCATGAGAAATGCTGGCCATTGGTTTTCTAAGTTGTTTTGTACATTGACTGGAAATTGGAATGATAGAGCATGACCATCCCTTAAATCCATATGTTCAATAGCATATTCAAATAAGTATGACGTTCGTGTAGATGCTCTCCAGCCTTGCTCTTGATTAGCAATTAATTCAACGATAGCGCAATCTTGCCATTCGTTATTTTGAAAAATTTGAAGTGTGCAATATTGATTCATATATGTATTAAAATAAAATATTAGTTTCTATTTTGGCTATATTTATTTATTATAGTAAATATATATTAAATTTCCTACTCTGATTTAGAATCATTTAATTTGCACTATAAGTAATCATTTTAAACGTCATAACTTGTCGTATTGCTAAATTACTAACTTCTTTATGCAATTTTTTTGATTAAATATTCAAAAGGAGAAAATAAATGGAATAACTTAATCCATCTGATCTAAAAGCGATTCTACATTCAAAAAGAGCAATTCTGTATTATTTAGAACATACCCGTGTCATGCAGGAAGATGGGCGTGTCTTATATCTGACTGAAGCTAAGAAAAGTTAGACAAATTGTTGTACAACAAGATAAATCTGTTGATGACGCACTGGACATAGCGTTTAAAGAAATATATTAAACTTATTAAACCTAACTTAATCTAATTGGACTCTGTTGCACAAACCTACCTCTAAGGGCTTATTCAGTAATATAATACTCATAAGCTCACACCAAAAATCTATCGTACAACCAATTGTCCACCTACAATAAAGCCTTGATCAATCGAGGAAATATATCAATTTGGTTTGATTCAGCGACCCAATGGTTGCTCCATCCATTGATAAACACGGGTGAAATCAAACCTATTCTGATACAGCAATCCAATGCTGCTTAATGATTAAATTCCTATTTCGTCTGTCTTTACGCATGGTCACTGGCTCTGTTCAAAGCCTGATTAAACTATGCGGTCTAGATTGGACTGCACCAGATTACACTACACTTTGTAGAAACCTGAGTTCGATGAAATCCACTTAGCCTTTTAACATATTTTGGAAAGTTGGCTTATCTATATATTCATGGCATCGGGGTAGATGCGCGATCTTAAAATTGCAGAACAACATTTGCAAAAAGCGGCTTTACAAGGACATCTTGAGGCGTTAGCGCAATTGGAAAATATTCACGCTTTTTTAAATGTAACTTAATAGTATTGGGTTTGAGTTGAGTTGAATTAAACGAAAGAGACGTATCGAGGTGGATTCGTCTCTTTTTTCATCAATAAGGGACTTTTCGCTTACATAAAGCCAAACAAAGTCAGGCGCCGAAGCCTTGGAATATATGAGTTTTCTTGATTAAATACCGCCGTATTTTATAAAAAATCGATTTTTGATAATAAACATGCTGAACAATATTTATTCTGCACTTGAGAAATTGGGCATTAGTCCACAAAAACGTGCCTTGCATATTCAATTTTCCAATACCACGCTGAATGAACAAGTATTCTTGCAACGTATTGATGGGGAACATGCCTTAAGTGAAGGTTTGAATGTTCAGCTCATCTGTCTCTCAACTTCTGCCACCTTAGAACTCAAACAATTTATTGGCACGCAAGCCGCAATCGATCAGGTGACCGATGCGGGGCA
The DNA here is from genome assembly GCF_013420275.1 of Acinetobacter sp. YH01020. NCBI lineage: Bacteria > Pseudomonadati > Pseudomonadota > Gammaproteobacteria > Moraxellales > Moraxellaceae > Acinetobacter > Acinetobacter sp. YH01020. The sequence goes on along the minus strand of NZ_VOYN01000061.1, from coordinate 13,034 downwards.
ACTTTTTCGTATTACCGGGATCATTACAGAAGCATTTCAAGGCCAAAGTGATGGCGCATTAACGCTATATAAGTTGACCTTAGAAGATGCAACGGCATTGTGGCATAAGCGTCGTAATAGCCGCGTGTTTATGAATAAATCGGTCAAAGATGTGGTCGAGATTATTTTTAAAGAATGGCAAAAAAAGAGCCCACTTTTTGCAGCGAGCTTAAGTTTGGACTTAAGTGGCTTAAAAAAAGAGTATGACGTCCGGCCATTCATGATGCAAAGTAATGAAACTGACTATGATTTTATTACTCGCTTACTACGCAGTGAAGGCATTCATTGGTTGGTTGATGAAGCTCAATCTTTTGTAACATCGTCTGTGACACCCATAGCAGCTCAAAAGCTACGTTTGATTGATGATAATAGTCAATATCAAGCTTTGGAGCGACGTAATATTCGTTTTCATCGTAGTAGTGCGACTGAAAAAAATGACAGTATGACCAGTTTTATCGGTCAGCGCAGTCTGCAGCCGACGTCGGTACATGTGCAGCGGTGGCAGGCGGATGTGCTTGAACAGGACGAGGGTGGTGGTGCAGTACAAAGCAAGCATCTACATAGTCAAAATCAAGATAATGCGAGCTTAAGCTTAGAGCAGGCATGGCATGTGAGCCCTGCATGGATACAAGATCTGAATGGTGAAGATGCTGCAACTGCCTCTAATAGTGCTCAAGTTGAACGTCTCAATCAAAATTTTAGTGATTATTATGCAGCTCAAGCCAAACAATTTATTGCTAAAAGTACCGTGCGTGATACACAAGTTGGTTATTGGTTCAAATTGGATGAGCATCCAGAGATTGACCAGCATCGTGGTGCCGATCAAGAATTTTTGATTTTATCTAAGTCTTTTTATAACCAAAATAATTTACCCAAAGACTTAACCGATCAAGTTACACAACTGATCCATCAAAGTCAGTGGCAAGTCAAACAAAGCGATGCGGATGAACGCCAAGCCAATACCTTGGCTTTGCAACGTCGAAATATTACGACCGTTCCTGAATTTAATCCACTTACACATCGACCAGTAACACATCCACAGCGTGCCAAAGTTGTGGGTCCTGCCGGTGAAGAAATCCATGTTGATGAATGGGGGCGGATAAAAGTCCGTTTCCTATTTACCCGTTCCGATGATCATGTTCATGATGGCGGTGCAGGTGCGAATAATAATGACACAGACTCGGCTTGGGTTGATGTACTGACGCCTTGGGCCGGCGAAGGTTATGGCGCACGCTTCTTACCTCGAATTGGTGAAATAGTTGTCGTCGATTTCTTTGATGGCAACATTGACCGACCTTTTGTCGTGGGTCGTATTCATGAAGCGCAGCGTAGTCCCACTAAATTTGACAATAAAGGACAATTACCCGATACCAAAAAACTTGCGGGAATTCGTTCCAAAGAAGTGGCGGGAGAGGGTTTTGGTCAATTACGCTTTGATGACACCACGGGGCAAATTAGTACCCAGCTGCAAAGTAGTCATGGTGCAACACAACTGAATTTAGGGCATTTAAGTCATCCTAAAGAAAAAGCTGAGAGTGAAAGTCGGGGTGAAGGTTTTGAGCTGAGGACGGATCAATGGGGGGCGCTACGAGCTGGACAAGGTTTATTGGTGTCGACTTATAAACAGGAAAAGGCCAATGGTGAACATTTAGATGCAGAGATTGCAAGAACACAGCTGGAGACGAGTCATAGTAATAGTAAGTCTTTAAGTGATATTGCAAAGCAACAAAAAACAGATGAAATTGAATCTGTTGAACAACTAAAGGCTTTTGCCAGTGAAATAGAAAAAGACATTGCTAAATTTAAAAAAGCCATTCTTTTACTCAACTCAGTGGATGGTATTGCGCTCAGTACACCAGAGGATATTCATTTATCAGCAACCGGCATGATCAACCAAATTGCCGGTGATAGCATTAACCTGAGTACGCAAAAAAATATTGTGGGACAAGCTTTAGGTAAGGTTAGCTTATTTGCAGCTCAAGGTGGTATTAAAGCAATAGCGGCGCAAAGTAAAGTCGAAATTCAGGCACAGTCTGATGCTTTGGATATTTTGGCAAAAAAAGGAATTACGATTTCTTCTACTGAGGACAAAATAGAGATTAGCAGTCCTAAAGAGATTGTGATCACAGGAGCTTCTTCCCAAATTACTTTAAATGGCTCGGGAATTCTTGCTAAGACAGGCGGTAAATTTGAAGTAAATGCAGGGCAGCATCTATTTAAACCAGCATCGAGTGCTAGTAAGTCTGCACAACTTCCTGCTTCTAATCCGATGAAAGGGGCCTTAGAACTGCTTAAGAGCTATGGTGGTCAAGATTTCTTTAGCGGAACTGGATTTAAAGTGATTGATGCTTTGGGCAAGCAAGTTACAGGAAAATTAGACGGCAATGGCTTTGCTCAAGTAGCGGGTATTGCACCAGGACCGGCTAAAGTTGAGTTTGACAAAGATCCTCGAAGTGCTTGGGATTCAGCGAGTCATTTTAACCGCAACTATGATTGGGCGGAAAAAGTGGTCCCAGGTGCTTCGGATTTTTTACAAAATACATTGGGTTCGTTGGGGCAAAATTTAACATCACAGTTAAAAGATAATCTCTTCAATTTGAATGCAGATTCTTTAAAAAATATCGGAAAAAATGCATTAAAAGATTTAGGCGGGCAGGCATTAAATCAATTTAAAGACCAAGTCACGAACTCTGCACTATCTACAATTTCATCGAAACTCAACTTGGGGCTTTCTGCTTCACAAATGGCAAGTTTGGGTCAGGGTGCACAAGGATTATCAAGCACATTAGGTGGGTTTGGGGTGAGTAATGGCATTGTTCCTGAGTCAACGGCTGCCGCAGTTCAGAACTCACAAGCAACCATTGATAAGGACATTGTGGGCCGTAAAATTTCTTATTCCACACGCGCATTGACCTATACAGAAACCATTCGAGAAAGCTCTGCAACGCCTACGAATGTGACAGCTGCACCAGTCGCGGTGCCTAAAGTGCCTGAAATAAAAGTAGTAGAAGCGGCACCAGCACAAGCGATACCAGTCCTTGCTAGTGACGATGATTGGGTAGATAGGAAGCAATATTCAAGCCCTTATCTCACTTATAGCGAAACTACACGACCGAAAAAGAACAATGGTTAGCGTTTGCTAAAGCTAGCGTCAAACACAGTTTTAAATATTTAGAATTTGAGTAATAGGTTTTTACATGACAACTGAGCAAAATGTTCAACAAGAACAACAGACAACAACTAAGCCAGCAGTTGAACTGGCGATTTTTAACTTAGAGAGTGTGACGCATACTGAAGATCATAAATTTATTGCACATCAAATTGAAAACTATTTAAAGCAATGTGGTAATACCAACTTAGGGCAGTTGAAAAGTCTTGCTAATGTACCAACGGTTGCCAATATTTTTGCACTTTCAGGTTCAGTCTTAGATTTACTATTGTTTTGTACTGAGCAAAAACAAGGTGAGTCAGGAGTACAGCAAGGCGCTTTACTTTGTATGAACTTGATTGGTTTATACTTAGAACCCAAAGCCGAAGCTCATGTACGAATGGCTTTACGTCCTTTATTGGGACTCATGGCTGAATGTTTATATCCGCAAAATGGTAAAGTCAAAGAAGCCGATATCCGTCGCATGTCTTTGCATTTAAATGCGCAAATGGCAGGGGATATAGAAAAATTCCTGACTGAAACACAAGCTAAATTACCTACCTTGCTTTCAGGTGCAAGCACATTGGGTATATCCATACTCTCAGCCTTTGCAACTGAAACGAAATCAGGACTGGTATCACCAACCATTAATTTTGACGCAACTGCCGAAAAACGAGATCCAACGGAACAATTTAGTAACTGGACGAAACCGCTGATTGATCTGACACAAACCAGTGCGCTTGCTAGTCTGATACCGAAACTTAAAAAGCCAACAGGGGTCACATCTTTACAGTTGGAAGCACAACAAGCACAATCGCTTTTACCGAATCTAATTCAGCAACAAGCAAATACAGGTACAAAATATAGTATTGCTTGGTTGATACAAGAAACCTTAAAAGCCATCAAAAAACAAGGCAATAAAGCCAGTGCCAGCGTTCCTTTAAATCAAACTGGTGAGCATGAGCAGCATACAACAGGTGATACTTTAGAGTTTTTAACTTTACAGGCCGATGCACTGAATAATCCGCCTTGCCAAGGAGCTGACTCACAATCTAAGCACAGTATCAGCTATTCCATTGGCGCAGAACGAGTCAATCATACTGATTTCTACTTACCCAAAGTGGGCTTTAGCTTCAGCCGTCAATATAATTCGCAAATGCATGAGTTTGATGGCAGCATGATGGGCGCGCGTTGGATGATGCCTTTTTCGAATGTCATTAGCCAAAATAAAAATGGCTACTTATTTATAGACAGTAATGGGCGCAAGCATCAGTTGCCTGAGTCAATCCTGTATGAAGCATACACGGTGCCTTATGAAGGCTTTACGGTAGAACCTTTAGAAAATGAAGATTTGCTACTAAACTTTGGTTCAGCGTGGAGTTTCCATTTTCACAGCTTTAATGGCGGAAAACATTATCAGTTGATTCAGCAATTCAATGAAGAAACAGATGAAAAAGTTGCTTTAAGTTATTTACTATTTGAACAGCAGGCTTATCTGCAAAGTATTGATTTTCAATTGAAGAAAGCTAAACACCAGCTCAAGTTTGCCTTTAATGATCAAGTAAAAGTTATCGCTGCTTTTGTGGATGAACAGGCAGAGCCAGTGTCACGTTATGAATATGATACGCAAGGCAATTTAATTCAGGCAGTGGATCAAAATGGCCATGTACGCAGCTATGAATATAATGATGCGCATCAACTGACTCGCTATACCGACCGTACTGGTCGTGGGCAAAATATCCATTATGAATCAAAAGAGGCGAATGCCAAAGCCATCGCAGAATGGGCAGATGATGGTAGTTTTAAAACACGTTTGGAGTGGCACCCGAGACTGCGCCAAGTTGCTGTATATGATGCTTATGATGTGCCGACCTATTACTATTTTGACTTAGATGGTTTTACCTATCGCACACGCTTAGCCGATGGCCGTGAAAAATGGCTATCGCGTGACAGTCAAAAACGTATTACCCGTCAAATTGATTTTGCAGGCCTAGAAACCGAACAAGTTTATAACGAGCAAGATCAGCTGATTAAAATTGTACAGCCGAATGGAGGCATCATCCGTTTTGCCTATGATGAAGCAGGAAATTTGACGGAAACCAAAGATCCAGAAGGTCATATTTGGAAAAAAGAATACGATGCAGACGGTAATGTAACGAAGGAAATTAATCCTTTAGGTTATAGCACGCAATATAAATACAACAACGATAATCAAGTTGTAGAAATCATTGATGCCAAAGGCGGCGCTAAAAAAATTCAATACAATGATTTGGGGCAAATGACCGCATATAGCGATTGTTCAGGTAAAGAAAGCGCATGGGAATATGATGAAGAAGGCGCACTGACGGCCCAGCAGTCTGCTGATGCACAGCAAGTCAAATATATCTACAGCACAGATGGCAAAGACAAAGGCCAGCTTAAAGCAATTGTCTACCCTGATGGTTTAAAAGAACAATTTGAGCATGATGAAGAAGGGCGCTTGCTCAAGCATACGGATACCAAAGGTTTAAGCACGCAGTACCGTTATAACGCTGTGGGTTTGCTCGAACAGCGTATAGATGCGAACCGTCATCAAATTGGCTACCAATGGGATCAGCAAGGCCGTATTCAAAAGCTGATCAATCAAAACCATGCAGAATATTTATTTGAATATAACCGTTATGGTCAATTGGCACGTGAACAGGCTTTCGATGGCGAAGAAAAATATTATAGCTACAATGAAAACGGTCAGCTGTTCCAAATCCGTCAGCCGAATGTGTTTACTCAATTTGCATATTTTGCTGATGGTGCAATCGCTTCAAAAACTTATACCCATGTACAAACTCGTGTAAGTCAAACAGAAGAATTTGAATACAACCTGAATCATCAGTTGAGTAAGGCGACGAATAAAGACAGTCAAATCGATTTTTATCGCAACGCGCTTGGCCAATTGGTCCGTGAGCATCAGCATTATAAAGTGCCGCATTTAACTCCGCTGACGGCTGTGCTGCGTTATGAATATGATGTGCTGGGAAATTTAACTCAAACGATTCGCCCTGATGGACAGGTTCAAAGCAATTTGAGTTATGGTTCAGGGCATATTTATGGCATTGCGTTAAATAAAAAAGACATGGTGGCATTTCAGCGCGATGACTTGCACCGTGAAACAGCGCGGATGCTTGCCAATGGATTGGTTCAAACCAAAACCTATAATGATGTAGGTTTACTCAGTTCGCAGCTGATTCAGCCAGAGCAAGAGACATTAGGTCGTGTACAGCATCAAGCAGAACGGCAGTATCATTATGATCAAAATTATCTACTCACGCAGGTGGACGACAGCCGTTTAGGCAAGCTGAATTATCAATATGATGCGGTTGGCCGTTTGATACAGAGTCAAAGTGTGCATAAAACGGAAAGCTTTACTTTTGACCCTGCGGGGAATTTAATTGACCCGATTGCCACGCAGGCGTCTCAAGTGAAAAGTAATTTGATCGCTCAATATCAGGGTAAAAACTATAAATACGATGCGCAAGGCAATGTAATTGAAAGCAGCCATGCAGGTAAAACATTAAAACTGACATGGGATAACCTGAACCGTTTGATCCAAAGTGAGCTTAATGGTCAGGCGACTGAATATGGTTATGATGTATTTGGAAGGCGTTTATATAAGAAAAATCAAAATGCGCAAACCCTGACCTTATTCGGCTGGGACGGTGACCTGATGATTTGGGAGTCACAGCAATCTAATGACTTCGAAGGAAACTACACCAAGCATTATGTCTATGAACCGCAGAGTTTTGTACCGTTGCTGCAAACGGGCTATACAGGTTTTATCAAGCTTTTAGAAACTCCAGATTATGCTCAATTTCAGCATGAAGATTATTCGGTTTATAAAGATCCGATTTGGAAAACTGAAACACGAAAAAATAAAGCTGAATTGGAACGGGTGCTTTTTTATCACTGTGACCAAGTTGGTACACCGCAGACTTTAACAAATGAGTTAGGTGAATGTATATGGGAAATTAAGCAGGATGTATGGGGGGAAGCTTTAGAAATAAAGGCTTCTCATAATTTACTTGAGCAAACCAATATTCGTTTTCAAGGGCAATATTATGATGGAGAGACTGGCTTACATTATAACCGTTACCGTTATTATGAGCCGCATAGTGCAAGATATGTAAGTAAAGATCCAATTGGGTTGTTTGGAGGGCTTAATAACTTAATTTATGTGAGTGACCCGAATCAGTGGATTGATCCGATGGGATTACAAAATCAAAAGCAAAAAAAAGATGATTCGACTAATATTGATAAAGAATTTCAAAAGGTATTGGAAAGAGAATATCAAGCCAATAGGCGTGCGAATCAGGAATTTGCTGCTGAACGTAGAAGATTAGAAATAAAAAAAACACAAGAAGCGATTGAAAAGTTAAAGGAAGAAAATAAAAGGTTAGAGCAAGCAAGAGAAGAGAAGAGAAGAGAATATAGTGGACAGATGGGGATTAATCAAATGAATGTTCCTGGAAAGTCTCAATTACCGCAAAAATCAATATCAGATATTATGACTAGAACTGAAGGGACAGTTTACGGCGGTTCTTTAAAATTAGGAGGTGGGGTTGATGTGTTGGCTGGATCTGCAAGATCAAGAACCGATGATAACAAAACAAAAAGTTGTAAAATTGTTAGTTTTTGTCCTTCTGCGGGACTAGTTGCTCAAGCTACAGGAAATGCACAAAAACTTTACAGTGCTGGAGAGTTAAATACTGGAATTAGTGTGGCTACTTGCGCTACAGGAACGGCAGGTGCTGCAATTGGTGGCACTATATCTAATTGTACAACAGTATTTGATACTTCTGGGATAAAAAGGAATCTCGGATTTAAAACTCCATCAGAGATATATAGTTTGGAAAACCAAACTGTAACGGCTGGGGCAACAGTGGGGGCATCAGCAGGCGCTAGTGGTGCAATTTGCCCTCAAATTACTATATGTAGTACACCTAAATAGTGTTGTTGGATTAAATATTATGATGAAATATTTTTTTGTATCAAGTTTTATGTTGTTTTTGCTTACAAGCGGGTGTACAAACACTAAAAAAAATAAGGTGGTTAGTGAAGATACTAATTATGTATACATGAATTGTGAAATTTCCAATGAATATGGGACCATTAGTTGTGGGAGAATTCCTATAAGCATATATCAAGAGATAAATTCAAAATTTTTACCTAATTGTAACGTAAATGTGAAGAATGTGCAGAATAAAGATAAGGAGTGTTTAGAAAGCAATAAAAATAGGCCAGCTGATGCATACGTTTTAGGTAATTTAAAATTTTATGGCGAGTCTATTGAACAAAATGAACAAGAAAGTATGCAACTAATTGATTATGCAATAAGTAATCAATATCCTGAAGCAATATTTTGGTTGGCCCAGCAAAATCAAATTTCAGGAGGTGATATAAATCAAACAGTACAGCTATTAGAGCAATCAGCAGAATTAGGAAATCCATTAGCGATACATGGTTTAGGGGTTTGGTATTCAAAAGGTATTGGAGTAGAAAAAGATCTAGACAAAGCTTTAGTATTATTAAATAAATCAAAAAAATATATCCCAGCCTCATATTCTGCAATTGCATTAATTGATTTTGAGAAGGGAGATGTTGATGGTTTTATCAATAAAAATAATATTGCAATTCAAAAAGGTTTTTTATTTGCTTTAGTAGACTTATCTGCATTATATTTAGGTGAAATTCAGCATATGGAAAATTATCGAGATTTAAATAAAGCAAATGAGATGTCTAATAAACTAATTTCTAATGATATTGCTGTTGGATATATGATTAAGGCTAAAATTCTGCAAGAAAATTCAGTTTTAACTCCAAATCAAGAAATATGTGATTTATATAAAAAATCTTATGAAAAAGGATATTTAGATTCAGGTCTAAGTTTAGGTTCTGAGTATTTATCTGGGAAAAATTGTTCGAAAAACTATTCGGCAGCGCTAAATATATTTAATGATATATTTGATAATGGAAGTGGTCAAACTAAAATTTTAGCATCATCAAATTTAGGTTATATGTATTTAAATGGATTGGGAGTTAATCGTGATTTAAATAAGTCGAAAGAATATTTGAAATATGCTAAAAACTATGGATTTCAGCCAGCTATAGATATGCTTAATAATTTAAAATAATGTATATGTCTTAGCTTAATTAATTTGGTGTTTTTTTTAAAGGTTGTTAGTTGTTTTAAATTCACCATAAGGTATTTTTGCAAAAAAACTTTATAAAGTTAATTAAGCTTTATTCTACCCAATTTAATGTAGGTTTTAATTTAGTGGATTTATTTAAATTCCCTACTCCTACGAAAATCTTATCCGCTTGACTTAGGAAATTTCTTGTACAAAGTTTATAGCAAATTAATTTGATGCAATGCATCTTGGTTATATGAATTTGCAACGATGATAGCTTAATTAATTCTTCTAGGTGGCATTCGATGACTTACACCGTGAAACAGCGCGGATGCTCGCTAATGGATTGGTTCAAAGCAAAAATTATAATGATGTAGGTTTACTCAGTTCGCAGCTGATTCAGCCAGAGCAAGAGACTCTAGGGCGAGTACAGCATCATGCGGAACGGCAGTATCATTATGATCAAAATTATCTACTCACGCAGGTGGACGACAGCCGTTTAGGCAAGCTGAATTATCAATATGATGCGGTTGGCCGTTTGATACAGAGCCAAAGTGTGCATAAAACGGAAAACTTTGCTTTTGACCCTGCGGGGAATTTGATTGACCCGATTGCTACACAAGCGTCTCAAGTGAAAAGTAATTTGATTGCTCAATATAAGGGTAAAAACTATAAATACGATGCGCAAGGCAATGTGATTGAAAGCAGTTATGCAGGCAAAACATTAAAACTGACGTGGGATAACCTAAACCGTTTGATCCAAAGTGAGCGTAATGGTCAGGTGACTGAATATGGTTATGATGTATTTGGACGGCGTTTATATAAGAAAAATCAAAATGCGCAAACCCTGATCTTATTCGGCTGGGACGGTGACTTGATGATTTGGGAGTCACAGCAATCTAAAGACTTTGAAGGAAACTACACCAAGCATTATGTCTATGAACCACAAAGTTTTGTACCGCTGCTGCAAACAGGCTATACAGGTTTTATCAAGCTTTTAGAAACCCCTGACTATGCTCAATTTCAGCATGAAGATTATTCGGTTTATAAAGATCCGCTATGGAAAACGGAAACACGAAAAAATAAAGCTGAATTGGAACGGGTGCTTTTTTATCACTGTGACCAAGTTGGTACACCACAAACGCTTAGTAATGAGCGAGGTGAATGTATTTGGGGTATTAAGCAAGATACATGGGGTACAACTTTAGAGATTAAGACCACTGAAAATTTATTAGAGCAAACCAACATTCGTTTTCAAGGGCAATATTACGATAGTGAAACAGGTTTGCACTATAACCGTTATAGATATTATGAGCCGTTTAGTGCGAGATATGTAAGTAAAGATCCAATTGGGCTAGAAGGAGGACTTAATAACTTAGCTTATGTAAGTGATCCGAATCAGTGGGTAGATCCGATGGGGTTACAGAAGCAAAAACCACTAGAAGACGGTTTAGCTAAATATACACGGACTTTGAATGAAGGCATACTTAAGGAGAAGAAATATAGACAAAATGAGGATAAGAGTGCAAGGCAAGCTGCTAAAATATTTGGTGAAATTATGGATGAACATCATGCAAATCAGGCAGTTTGCGAAGAGCAATTAATTGAATATATTGCTTGTTCTGGTGGAGTTGGGCCTTTTGCTGGTGGTTTTGCTGTTAATTTGTATAATGGCAAGGTCTTTAGTACAGGTTCTGCTAGTCCTATTGCTGCTCCTCTTGCAATGATTAAAACCATAAATAAAGGTCCTATATCATTAAAAGATTTTAGTAAATTGGCAAAAAATAATTTATTTTCAAAAGGGGGGGAGTGTGTAGGAGGATATGTCGCAAATAAGAAAATACGTGATCCTATGCTAGCTTTAAATTCATTTTTAACTGGAAAATCAGAAACTTATGCTGTTGGTTATAGAGGGGTAAGAGGGGGGTGGTTATTCCTGATGGTGAAAAACTTTTTGATAAAAATGGGATTAAAGGTATTCAATTTGGTGTTGGGTCATCAGGAATAGATTATTCTGTTGGTTATGGTAATGATAGTGGCTATGAACTAAATTTGTTAAAAAAGAAATAAGGATGTTGTAATGAAAAATATCTTAATAATATTATTTACTGTATTTATTTCGGGTTGTATTTTAAAAAAAAGCAATCAACCAGCAGGTGAAATATATAAAGAAGACTTTAAAAAAGTTATTGATAATTATTTTAGTGAATATAAGCCAAAATCATATAATCTTATTGATAAAAAAGATGTTACACAATATATGTCGATTGATATTGATAAAAAGAATATGAATATTTCCCAGTTTAATAAAGTCAAGGATAAATTAAAAAAAGATGGTTGGAAGCTGGTTGATGAACATGATGGATTATATAAGTTTTGCTTAAATGAATATCAAATTTTATCTGTTTTGTATCCAAGTCAGTCAAAACATTATGATTCAAATGGTAATTTATATAAATATGACGTATATGATAATTGGGCACTTGAATTGAATTTTAATGTTTATGGAATTGAATATTGTATGGATGGTTATTATAGTAGGAGCTTAGAAAGCTAAAGAGGGTTTTCACGGAGTAAATCAAGATATAAAGTATAATGTCTTTGATTGAACGATACGCCATCGTGATGAATTATACTTTGAAACCACAGGCATGTTGGAAAATAGTTTAATTCAAACCAAAAATTATAATGATGTAGGCTTACTCAGTTCGCAGCTGATTCAGCCAGAGCAAGAGACTCTAGGGCGAGTACAGCATCAGGCGGAACGGCAGTATCATTATGATCAAAATTATCTACTCACTCAGGTGGATGACAGCCGTTTAGGCAAGCTGAATTATCAATATGATGCGGTTGGCCGTTTGATACAGAGCCAAAGTGTGCATAAAACGGAAAGTTTTGCTTTTGACCCTGCGGGGAATTTGATTGACCCGATTGCCACGCAGGCGTCTCAAGTGAAAAGTAATTTGATTGCTCAATATAAGGGTAAAAACTATAAATACGATGCGCAAGGCAATGTAATTGAAAGCAGCCATGCAGGTAAAACATTAAAACTGACATGGGATAACCTGAACCGTTTGATCCAAAGTGAGCTTAATGGTCAGGCGACTGAATATGGTTATGATGTATTTGGAAGGCGTTTATATAAGAAAAATCAAAATGCGCAAACCCTGACTATATTTGGCTGGGATGGTGACTTGATGATTTGGGAGTCACAGCAATCTAATAAATTAGACGAAAACTACACTAAGCATTATGTCTATGAACCACAGAGTTTTGTACTACTACTGCAAACAAGCTATACAGGGTTTATCAAGCTTTTAGAAACGCCTGACTATGCCCAATTTCAGCATCAGGATTATTCGGTTTATAAAGATCCGATTTGGAAAACAGAAACCCGAAAGAATAAAGCTGAGTTGGAACGAGTTGCTTTTTATCACTGTGACCAAGTGGGTACGCCACAAAAATTGACTAATGAGTTAGGTGAGTGTGTTTGGGAAATAAAACAGGATGCATGGGGTGAAGCTATAGAAATAAAAGCCACTAATGCATTGCTTGAAGACGGCTTTGTTGCACAAAGATTTGAAATACAAAGCCCCCTAATTGAGCCAAATTTAAGGCGTAACTTGGGTAAGTGGTCGACCTAATTCCGTAAATCTGTTGAGGACTGCTACACGTGCATGAATTTC
>NZ_VOYN01000060.1:0-17911 GCF_013420275.1 Acinetobacter sp. YH01020 | reverse complement strand
GTACACAGCGCATTGGGTTATGTATCGCCTTTTGAGTTTGAAGCAATGTACTATGATAAGATTAACCCGTTAGGTCACGTGGCCTAACTTAAATAAAAATGTCTCCGACAAACCCGGTACGGTTCAGAATAGTCTTTTAATTTTGTTGTTTAAACATTTTGGATGGAACTTATTTGTTGTCGATGCAAATACTTATATTTTTTCTCAATTTGCTATCTTGATAGTTGGAATTTTAGTAGCAATTATTGCTGCGATGAAATTCATTAATCATGAAGTCTTAATGTCATTGATTAAAGAAGATATAATTATGACAAAAGATGAATTTGAAAAAGCTCAGAATTGATAAAGTAATTTACATGATGATTTGGTTGAGCTTGGGTAAATCTGGGTTAAATAACATGGATGTTCTTTAATAGTAACAATAGTCTCAATTGCTAGTTCAACTTCCACCACCTCCAAATTGGAGTGGATCAATGCTTTTGGAATAAGACATTTGTCCTTCATTATTATTTTTAGAACTTAATGAGATTATTCGGTGTCCCCCCTTTATGAAATAAAAGTGTTAAAGATAATTTAGACTAAGGCCTGCAACAAAAAGAGACACAAAGTGTCGCTTAAATATAAATCAATATAGACTTAACAAGACCGAATTTAGTAAAATTGGCCACAGATTAAACCTACAAAAACTAAATAGAATGCCCAATAATATTTATACTGAATTAGAGCAACTTGGACTTACCGCACAAAAACGTGCGATACACGTACAGTTGAGTAACGGCACGCTCAACGACCAAGTCTTCCTTCAGCGTATTGAAGGCACGCATGAATTAAATAAGGGTATTCATTTACAACTCATCTGCCTTTCGACCTCAGCGAATATACCTTTAAAGCAGTTCATTGGTGCACAAACAGCAATTGATATTGTCAACGACAAATCCGAACTCAATCGTATTTCTGGTATTGTGACCAAAGCCGATATTGGTGCAAGTGATGGATCGCTCACGATTTATCGCTTAACCGTAGAGGACCCAACAGCACTCTGGAAACACCGTCGAAACTCACGCGTGTTCATGAATAAATCTGTGGTTGACGTAGTGCAAACCATCTTCTCTGAGTGGCAACAAAAAAGTCCATTATTTGCTTCAAGTCTGACATTGGATAAAAGTGGACTCACTAAAGACTACGATATTCGTCCATTCATCATGCAGATGAATGAACGGGATATAGACTTTGTTCAACGGCTTCTCGCATCTGAAGGTATTAACTGGTTAATTGATGAAGCACAACTGAAAGTCTCCAGTTCAAGTGAACAAATTCAACCCCAAAAACTCCGTTTGATTGATGATAATGCCCAGTACAAAGCTTTGGATCGACGTAATATTCGCTTCCATAGAAGCTCGGCAGTAGAACAAACTGATTCGATCACCAATTTTATTGGACGGCGTAGTATTCAACCGACTGCGGTTCACATCCAACGCTGGCAAGCTGATGCACTCGAAACCGAAGAAGGCGCAGGCTCAATACAAAGCAAACACAGCCATAGTGAAAACCAAGACAATGCAAGCCTTGGCTTAGAACAGGCATGGCACTTTTCCCCTGCATGGATACAAGACCTCAAAGGTGAAGATGGTGCAACCAAATCAGGCAATAGTCAGATTGAAAAGTTTAATGAAAACCTGAGCAACTACTACGACTCACAAGCTAAACAATTTACTGCAACCTCAACCGTGCGTGATGCACAGGTAGGTTACTGGTTTGAATTCAATGAACACCCAGAAATTGATGAACATGATGGCGCGGATAAAGAATTCCTAATTACTGCTAAGTCCTTTTATAATCAGAATAATCTTCCCAAAGACTTAACCGATCAAGTCACAGCCTTGCTTAAACAAAGTAATTGGCAACAAGTTGATATTCAAACCAATAACCAAGATGAACGTCAAGCTAACAACCTCGTATTGCAACGACGTAATATTGCCACCGTTCCTGAGTATAATCCTCTCACCCAAAGACCAACAGTACATCCCATGCGTGCCAAAGTGGTGGGTTTAAGTGGAGAAGAAATTCATGTCGATGAATGGGGACGCATCAAAGTTCGATTTCTATTCACCCGAAATGAAGATAATACTCATGATGGTGGTGCAGGCTCAAACGACAATGACACCGATTCCGCTTGGGTCGATGTACTGACGCCATGGGCAGGTGAAGGCTATGGAGCAAGATTCCTACCTCGTGTGAATGAGATTGTTGTCATCGACTTCTTTGATGGCAATATTGACCGCCCTTTTGTCATCGGACGTATTCACGAAGCACAACGTAGTCCAACCAAATTCGATAGCAAAGGCAAACTACCTGATACCAAAAAACTGGCAGGTATTCGTTCTAAAGAAGTCAAAGGTGAAGGCTTTGGGCAACTACGCTTTGATGACACTACAGGACAAATCAGCACCCAACTGCAAAGCAGTCACGGTGCAACACAACTTAATTT
Source organism: Acinetobacter sp. YH01020 (assembly GCF_013420275.1). NCBI lineage: Bacteria > Pseudomonadati > Pseudomonadota > Gammaproteobacteria > Moraxellales > Moraxellaceae > Acinetobacter > Acinetobacter sp. YH01020. The sequence continues at coordinate 15,423 of NZ_VOYN01000060.1, read as the reverse complement.
AGGTAAGTTGAGTCATCCTAAAGACAAAGCTGAAAGCGAAGATCGTGGTGAAGGTTTTGAACTGCGTACGGATCAATGGGGTGCAGTCCGTGCAGGGCAAGGTTTACTTGTAAGTACCTATAAACAAGACCAAGCCAAAGGTGAACATCTTGATGCTGAAATTGCCAAGAAACAACTGGAAGGCAGTCAGACCAACAGCAAGGCTTTAAGTGACATTGCCAAAAACCAAAAAACCGATGAAATCGAATCAGTTGAACAACTGAAAGAATTTGCTGAACAGCTTGAACAAAAGATCGCGAAATTTAAAAAAGCGGTACTTTTACTCAGTTCACCTGATGGTATTGCATTGAGCACACCTGAAGATATTCATCTCTCTGCGGATGCACAGATCAACCAGATTGCAGGCGATAGTATCAACTTCAGTACGCAAAAGAACTGGATAGCACAAGCACAAAATAAGCTCAGCTTATTTGCTGCGCAAGGTGGGATCAAAGCTGTAGCTGCACAAAGTAAAGTTGAAATACAAGCGCAGTCGGATGCTTTGAATGTATTGGCTAAAATGGGAATTACCATTTCTTCGACAGATGACAAAGTGGTGATTAGCAGTCCGAAAGAAGTTCAGATCACAGGTGGATCTTCTCAAATCACTTTAAATGGTTCAGGGATATTTCAGAAAACAGGTGGGAAGTTTGAAGTTAAGGCTGGACAGCATGTTTTCCAAGGTGGGGCGAGTGTTAGTGCTAAATCTAGTTTACCTCCACCGCCGAAACGTGCTCAGGGTATCTTAGAATTGATTCATGACTATACACATGGCGAGTTCGTCAAAGCTGGTGAATACACAGTTACAGATACTTTAGGTAAAGTGGTTAAGGGTAAACTTGATGACAAAGGTTTTGCCCGTGTATCTGGATTGGCTGCTGGTGCAGTTAAAATTAACTTTGAAGATGATAAACGTGATCCTTGGGATGTAGCGAGTGATTTTAAACGTGAAGTTGAGTGGCCAAATAAAAATGATCCTGATTTAGCAGAAACAGCTTCAATTTTAGAAAGTGTAAGTAGAAAAGCACAATCTGCTTTAGGTGATTTTGCTAAGCAACTCAAAGATCCTAAAAGTTTGATGAAAAATATTGAATTAGCTAAAAAAATTAAATCAGATGGTGCAAAAACGCTGCTTCCGATGATCAATAGCCAAGCTCAAGGGCTAGTTTCAGAAACAATTTCAAGTTTATTGCCGATTACACAATCAAAAGGTGGTTTGATGGCAGATATGGGGGGAGGCTTTATCGCTTCACAAACTAGTGGGTCAAACCTGACGAGTATAAGTGGTATTGCTCAAAATAACTTACCTCAGTATTTAAAAAGCCCTTTTGATAAAAATTGATAGAGAATAAATAGAATGGCTCAAGCTAAAACAGAAGTCGTAAAACCACTTAATGAAGTGGCAATTGCAGATATTAATAATTCTAAGCAAAAAATTGATAAGTGGTTAAAAGATCATACCCATCAACTTGTGGGATTAGACCTTGTTAGTAATGTATTGGGTACAGTTCCAATTATTGGCAATGTCATGGCTGCAATTGATGTGGTGACTGACATTCTTCATATTTATGATAAGGGCTATCAAAAGGCGGATGTCTTTGATTGGACAACCGTGGGTATTGATTTAATTGGTGTTGCTCCTGTTCCTGGTACAACAGCTATTCGTACTTCAGCTCGACCAGCTTTATTCTTAGTCCGCCAAGAAGTTAAAAGAGTTGGCAAATCTGCACTAACTGAAGCTGTTATCACAGTCATTGGTAAACATCTTAATGATCAAGTTGCAGGAAATATTGAGAAGTTTTGTAAAACAGGATTGACACAACTTAATACAATTTTAGGGAAATGTGGGGATACCATACAAGGAGCTACCACTGAAATTAATGGTGGTATTACTCGCGTTGTAACACAAGGTAAAGTATTTACCAACGCAGGTTCTAATCTAACGCGAGCACAGCAACAGGCGGTAGGTATTGCAAAAGGTTTGCAAAGCGGAGACCTGACTCGTGCAGGAAAAAACCTTGTATATATGACAGAAAATTGGGGTAAAGCATTATTTAAATCCAATGTAAATAATAATGCAAAAGTAGTTTCAATGTTGGTTCCCCAAAATTTAAAACAACCTGTTTTAAATGTAGGTGCAACAATTGGTAAAGTTGGCGTAACCGCCAATCAAAAAATCAGAAAGCTTGGTAATAAAGCAGAACCGCAAACGATAGGCTGGTTATTTGAAGTCCTAAGAGTAGGTGCAGGACGTTTCAGAAAGAATAATAAGTCAGCCCAAGTCAAAGCAACACAGACCACACAAGCAAAGAATGATAAAAATAACGCTAAATTAGAAAAATCAAGGAATGAACATCAGGCAACAAATAATGCCAATCAATGTAAGAACTGTAATGGCAGTACTGCAAAATCTATCACCTTCGCAATGGGTACAGAATTTTTAACGCATGCCGATGCTCAGATTCATTCTTTAATTCCTGAAATGTTGATGCGTTCTTACGTTTCTAACTTATATCAATACGATGATTCAATTTTTGGCGCACGTTGGACTACACCATTTAGCAGTAAAATTGTGCCTTGTACCCAATATAATGAAAAGAACCCTAAAGAGAATACGGTTTTAAAGGGATGGGAATACATTGGTGTAGATGGACGTCCAATCAAGTTGAAAGAATTAAAGGTTGGGCAAAGTTTTTATGATGAGGTAGAGACATTTACTTACACGGTCGTCTCTAATGAAATTCGGGCAATTACTTTTGGTTCAAATGAATCACGTTATTATCAAAAATATAACAATGAATATCGACTTACATCAATAGAGCGACAAAATGGATTTAGTGTCGGATTACGCTATGACCATGTATTTGACGATCAAAGTTATTTGTCAGACATCATTTTTAAACAAGACCAAAAAGTTTTAGCACATATCGCATTACAATTAAATCAATATGGCTTGGTAGAAGCGGTATGGTTAGTCGAAGATGGACAACTTAAACGACAACTCTCCGCCTATGTTTATAATGATCAACGCGATTTGATTCAAGCAACCAATGAATTTGGCGCATCATACCAATATACTTATCAGCATCATCTTCTAACTCGTTATACCGATTTAACCCAACGTGGTATGAATCTGAAATGGGATGGGAAATTACCAAGCTCAAAAGCGATTGAAGAATGGGCAGATGATTATAGTTCAGCTCGAAAACTGGAGTGGGACGAAAATGTACGTGTCACCTCAGTAACGGATGTTGAGGGAAATGTTACTGAACATTATTACGGTATCACTGGTTATACCTACCGTATTATTTATCCTGATAATTTACAAGAATGGTTCTTTAGGGATGATGCTAAAAACATTACCTCTCATGTAGCCACAGATGGAAGTGAAACAACATACTCGTATGATGAACGCGGTAATGTTTTAACGACAACCCAAGCTGATGGCGCTACCAGTTATTTTGAATACGATGACAAAGACAACCTCATTGGTATGGTCGATGCTGAACAAGGTCGTTGGTTTAAAGAGTACGACGGTTCAGGAAATTTAATAAAAGAAATTGATCCGCTGAAACATGAAACTGCTTATGCCTATAATGGGATGGGTTTAGTGACATCAATCACCGATGCCAAAGGTGGCTCTAAAGCCCTGAAATACGATGATCAGGGCAATTTACTCAGCTATACTGACTGTTCAGGCAAAGAAACAAAATGGCAATATGATGAACGTGGGCGTGTTAAATCCGTAGAAAATGCTCTAAAACAAAAAGTTGAATATTTCTATACAGAATTTAGTATTGAGAAGCGTGAGTCAATCATCAAAGGCTTACCTTTAAATGCCTTCGGTCAGCTTGAAAAAATCAAACATGCTGATGGGACTGAAGAACATTTTGTCCATGATGCTGAAGGACGTTTATTAGTCCATATTGATCCAAAGCAACAGCAGACACGCTATGAATACGATGCAGCAGGTTTAATAACCAAACGCATCGATGCATTAAACCATACGCTAAAATATCAATGGGATCGTTTAGGACGCCTAAAACGATTGACGAATGAAAATGGTGCAAGTTACGAATTTGTTTACGATGCTGGCGGTCGTTTGATTAAGGAAATTGATTTCGATGACAAAGAAACAATTTATCATTATGATGAGTTAAATGGTCGACTCACCACAAGTATCGAGGTTGCGTCAGCTTATGGACAAGATTTAAAAGATCGGGCAGCACCGAAAGACCGAATTCAACAATTCATCTTTGACAGTATGGGACGTTTGGAACAACGTACCGCAGGCTATGGGCACTATGGCTTAGAACTAGAAGAGAAACAGACTGAAGAATTTGCTTACGATTACATGGGACGTATTCTGCATGCCAAGAATGCAGAAAGTAACCTACAATGGTTCTACGATGCTGCGGGTAATGTGATCAAAGAACACCAACAGGATTATAAGAGCAACACAACAGCGGTATGGAAACACAGCTACGATGAAATCAATGATCGAATCAAAACTATTCGACCAGATGGACAAAACATTGATTGGCTCACCTACGGTACAGGTCATGTACAAAGCCTGATTGTCAATGGACAGGATTTAGTCAGTTTTGAGCGAGATGATTTACATCGAGAAATCACAAGACACTACGCCAATGGCATCAGCCAAGAACAACAGTTTGACCTTGTAGGACGCTTACACAGCCAAATCATGCTCAATGAACATGACAATGGCTACCAAAGCCAGTACAAAGAAAAAAATAACCAACAGAACAATGCGCTGCAACAGACCAGTCAATTGATTCAACGACTGTATCAATACGATAAAACAGGTGAATTGACTGCGATCAAGGATACACGACGTGGTAACATTGCCTACAAATACGATCCTGTAGGACGTTTACTTGAAGCAAGCAGTAAACTCGGTAAAGAGACCTTTAACTTTGACCCTGCTAGTAACATCATAGATCGTTACAATGATGATAAAGCGCAAAATCATGACCAAAGCCACCAACAACAAACAGAAGAAAAAGGCTTTGGCTACAACCGTCTAGTCAATAACGTGGTGAAAGAATATCTCGACCAACAATACCAATATGATGCTTACGGACAACTCGTTCGACAAAAATCTACGCAAGGCGATTTAAACCTTGAGTGGGATGTGTATGGACGCATGATTAAAAGCCGTAACAGCCAATACACCGCAGAATATCGTTATGATGCTTTAGGGCGAAGAATACAAAAGCGTAGTAAGCACCATCATACAGGTGATGAACACAACATCATTTATGGATGGGATGGTGACACACTGGCTTATGAGTCAACGGAACAAGCCACCAAACATTACATTTACGAAAAAGACAGCTTTGTACCGATGCTACAAGTGGTCTATCAAAGCCCGATAGAATTACACCAAACGCCTGACTGGTCAGATAAACCTTATAGCGTACATCGTGATCCATTATGGAAAACTACCAAACAAAGCAAAGGCTTTGATGATGTATGGTTCTACCACTGTGACCATTTAGGCACACCACAAGAAATGACAGATCATACTGGTTCGATCATTTGGAAAGCAGAATATAGGGCTTGGGGTGAGTGTAAGGTTGAAAAAATTAAATCGAATTTCTTTGAAAATTCAGAAATTATTTCAAACAACATCCGTTTCCAAGGTCAGTATTTCGATGAAGAAACAGGATTACATTACAACCGTCATAGGTATTATTCACCTTATGTGGGAAGGTTTGTAAGTAAAGATCCAATTAGTTTATTAGGTGGAAATAATGCATATATGTATGTTAAAAATCCGACGGGGTGGATTGATAGATTAGGGCTTTGTAGCACTACATTAAATAGAAACCTAGGAGGAGTCACAGGTGATCATTTACAAGCACATCATATAATTCCTGAGGAAATTTGGGCAAAACGTAAGGACTTTCTTGATGATATCGGTATTGGTGGGAATAGGGATAAGGCTGAAAATGGAGTATTAATGCCAGATAGTGAAGCAAAGGCAAAACAAATGAAACGTAAATTGTATCATTGCGGGTCCCACCCGATATATTCTACATTAATAAATCAAAAACTGATTAGGATTGAAAATCAATTTAATGATGGAAAAATAACTGCAGCACAAGCACGAGAAAAGGTTGCAAACGTACAAACTAGTATGAGAGTTGTTTTATCAGCACCTGGAAGTAACCCAATTAGATTAAGTTAGGATTGAATAAATATGAATTATTTCGTTTTAAGTGCTACACAAAGTGAAAATTGCCCAATTTCTCTTGTTGAGGATGCAATTTTATATTCGGATAAAGAACAGGCTAATTCAAGTATAGAGCCAGGTTCTTTACCTTGGTATAGTTATAAAACTAGCGGAGATTGTGAATTACCTAAAAATGGAATTTTAGTTCTGAAAAGTAAAAAAACTAAAATGTCATTTCGAAATATTAATAAAAATATTTATGTTGTTAATGAACATTTTAAAAAAATTTTACAAAATTATATAAATGCTGACTTTTTAAATGTGAATGTAGTGAGTGAAAAATTAGAAGCAATTGATGAAAAAGGATATTTTATTTTTAGATTTAATAATTTAGTAAATTACATTGACGTAATTGATTTAAATAAATCTAAATATGAGTTTAGTGAAGGTGCTTTGATTTTAGAAAAAGTTCAAATATTAGAAAGTATAAATGAGAATATTTTTAAAATTAAAGATATTGATCCAGCACAAGATACCTTTTTCATAAGTGAAATTGTTAAAAATGGTATAGAAAAAATCGAGTTTAATGATATAAAAATTCATATTGTTTCTACAGCAAAGTGGAGAGATTCAGATGATTTTACTGTCATGTTTTTAGAAGAAAATGAAGTGAATGAATATGTGTGGCCGATCTAATGATATTGTAAACTGTAATTTTAGAAACAGATATGAATATTATTAACTTCCTTTAAAAATAATAGTACCATTGGAGGTTGTAAAAGGCTTTGTTGCATAAAGATTAGGAAGATAAAACTATCCCAAGTATTCCAAATTTAAGAGACAACTTGGGTATGAGGGCGACCTAATTCTGTGAATCTATTCAAGACGGCCACACGTGCACGAATCTCATTCACCTGACTTGGAAAACTCCTTGCTGTTAATTAATCGCCTAATAATTTGATGCAATACATCTTGGTTTCAACCAAACTTCGACGATGATATCCTGTCCATTTTTTCCATAGCGTCCTACCTATATGTTTAACAGTACGAAGTAATTCATTTCGCTCTAGCGAGCTGGTCTTTTTATCTTTCCATGGCTTCGCATTTTTTCTAAGTGGAATCACCGCATGTGCATCTAGATCTGAAATGACTTGTCGGCAGTGCTTTGTGTCATAAGCTCCATCGGTATAAACAGAGTCAATCTGCTCATCTTGTGGAATTTGATCCAGTAAGTCACCAAGTACCTGTGAATCACTTACGTTGTTTATTGTAAGCTGAATAGCACGTATTTGCAGAGTTTCAGCATCTATCCCAATATGAAGTTTTCTCCATTGGCGACGATATTCAGGCTGATGTTTCTTTCGTTTCCATTCACCTTCACCTAAAAACTTCAAACCAGTGGAGTCCACGAGTAGGTGAAGTCCATCGTTACTTTTCTGATAATTAATCGAAATATCAATATGCTTTTGTCTTCTACAAAGCGTGGTGTAATCTGGAGCTGCCCAATCTAACCCGCAAAGTTTAATCAGGCTCTGAACAAAACCTGTGACCATACGTAAAGAGAGTCTGAATAGAGATTTCATCATTAAACAGCATTGAATAGCGGTGTCAGAGTAAGTTTGATTTCGACCATGTTTGCCTTGTGGTTGTACATACCATTGTGTTTTTGGATCGAACCAAATGGCAATATTCCCACGATTAATGAGAGCTCGGTTATATGCGGGCCAATTGGTTGTGCGATAGATTTTGTGTGTAGGCTTCTTCATTTGGAAATTATATTGCCGAAGAAGCCCTTAAGAACAGCTTTGTGCAATAAAGCCCAATCGAATTAGACGGCATTCTGCAAATGGCTGGTTAAGCCCTGAAGCTTTTGAACAGAATTATTTTAAGAATTTAGAGGGATCGATTGTCCATGATACTGTCTAGGATCAGAATAAATTTAAATCCCCAATACAACTTGATATGGTTTAAATCCATCAAGCACAGCCTCAGAAACTAATTGGATAAATGCTTCAGTTTTTCCATAAGCCATCCATTGATCTAAAGCTTCATAGTAAGCCAAACGATTTTCTACTGTAATCACACAAGGCGGATATCCAGCTTTAAGTAATTCGAGATTCATCAATAAGCGTGATGTACGACCATTCCCATCAATAAATGGATGAATGCCTACAAAGTCTGCATGTACTTTAGCTGCACGTTCAATAGGATGTAGCTTATGTGCCTCAGTATTGTACCAATCGACAAGCTGAGCCATTTTATCATTCAACAGTGTATAGTCGGGTGGGTTAGTCGTAGCACCTGAAATCAACACGTTTTGTTGGCGATAACGTCCTGCATTGTCATCATCGATATTTTTTAGAATGAGTTGATGGATATTACGAATCTGCCATTCAGAAAAAGGTTCTTCTTTACGAATAATATCTTCAACATAATAGATCGCATTTCTATGGTTAATTGCCTCGAAATGTTCTCGTAATGCTTTTCCACCAACGGTAATGCCTTCCAAAACCACTTTTGTTTCTAGCAATGTCAGTGTATTGCCTTCAATTGCATTTGAATGATATGTCCAGCGAACAATAAGATCTTCTTGTAGATTTTTTACAATTGCAGGAGAAAGAGGACGATGCTGATCTAATTTTGTTTTTAAGGCATCTATATTGTCAAACATAACTTTCACCCTGAAGTTGTACTCTTGAATGATACATGAAAAAAACAAATATAAAAAAGGAATGTTATAACATATCTTTTAATGTTAAATGCATACGTGTTAAAATCAGTAACCATTTCAAATCCTGTTCATGAATTTGAACAAAATAAATTTTGTGATTCAATGCGCTAAATCTAATTTGGGTAAAAAATGGGTACAGGTAAAACGCTATTGACTTTATGGTTCACTAAATCAATAGCTTAGGAGTTGAGTTCAATTGACGCCATCTCCACCAAAATTCTAAAAAGTCGAACCTTCGGGTTCGGCTTTTTTTATGATTAATTAAAAACATTTTTTGGTACAACAATGACTCAAGTCCAGCTTCAAGAACTGCAAAAACAACTCTGGAATATTGCCAATACTTTGCGCGGTAAAATGGGGGCAGATGAATTCCGTGATTACATTTTGGGCTTGATCTTCTACAAATACTTGTCTGAAAAAATTCAAAATAATGCCAACGAAATTTTATCACCTGATCAAATTAAATTTGCAGAATTAGTCGAAGAGACTGAAATTAATCAAACATATTTGGGTGCTGTGCGTGAAGAATGTCTTGCCAGTATGGGCTATTTCTTAGCGCCACAAGAATTGTTCCATAGTATGGCAACATTGGCTCGAGCAAAAAAATACATTTTGGATGATGTAATTAAAACCCTTAAGGCAATTGAGCAAAGTACGCTGCGTACAGATGCGGCAGATGATTTTTCGCATTTGTTTGAAGACATGGATTTAAGTTCGACTAAGTTGGGAAATACGCCTGATGACCGCAATGAGCTGATTAGCCGTGTAATCGTACATTTAGACGATATTAATTTTGATCTGTCGAATACTGAGTCTGATATTTTAGGCGATGCTTATGAATTTCTCATTGGTGAATTTGCTTCAGGTGCTGGTAAAAAAGCAGGTGAGTTTTATACACCGCAAATGGTTTCTACTTTGCTTGCAAAACTTGTCACCTTAGGTAAAGAACGTCTACGCAGTGTATATGACCCGACTTGTGGTTCAGGATCTTTATTGCTACGTGTAAAGCGTGAAGTCGGCGATGTGGATGCGATTTACGGTCAAGAAATGAATCGTACGACCTATAACTTGGCACGTATGAACATGATTTTGCATGATGTGCATTACTCAAAGTTTGAAATTAAGCAGGAAGATACTTTAAAACGTCCACAGCATATGGAATTGAAATTTGATGCGATTGTAGCGAATCCACCATTTTCGGCAAAGTGGTCTGCGAGTGAGTCATACTTAAGCGATCCGCGTTTCCGTGATTTTGGTAAGTTAGCCCCAAGTTCTAAGGCCGATATGGCGTTTTTACAGCACATGCTTTATCAGTTAGATGAAAATGGGACTTTGGCGATTGTACTGCCGCATGGGGTTTTGTTCCGTGGTTCGAGTGAAGGGCATATTCGTAAGCATCTAATTGAAAAGTTAAATGTGATTGATACGATTATTGGTTTGCCTGCCAATATTTTCTATGGCACGACTATTCCGACTTGTGTGTTGGTGTTGAAGAAAAACCGTGAGCATAGCGACAATATTTTATTTATTGATGCGAGCAACGAGTTCGATAAGCAAAAGAATCAAAACAAGCTCTTGCCTGAGCATTTAGATAATATTGTTGGTGCATTTGAAAATCGTCAGAATATTGAAAAATATGCACATGTCGCGAGTCTGCAAGACGTTGCTGACAATGATTACAATTTAAATATTCCTCGTTATGTGGATACTTTTGAAGCGGAAGCTGAAATTGATTTAGATGCAATAGCGAAACAGCTTCAAGCCTTAGAAGTGGAAAGTCAAAAGACTGATGTGGTGATTGCAGGTTTTTGTAAAGAGTTAGGGATTGATTCTCCGTTTGCGGAGGTGAAGTAATGGCTTCGCCTAAGTTACGATTTAAAGAGTTTGATAGGGATTGGGAAAGATCAAAACTTGGCAATAAAGCTAAGTTTTTTCAAGGTGAACAAGTATCTTTAGATGATCAATATATAGCATGTGAAGAAGGACTGATAAAATTCTTAAGAATTGAAAACTTCACTCAGAATTCGAAAGATTTTAGATTCATTAAATATGATGGCTCACCTGAGAAAATTCTATGTAAAGAAGATATAGCCATTGTTAGATATGGTGCAACAGCAGGATTTATCGGTTCAGATGAAGAAGGTGTTATTGCAAATAACCTTTTTAAAGTGGTTGCTGATAGTAAAATAATAAATCAGAAATATTTGAAGCTGATTTTGAAATCAGACAAGACGTTTAACTATTTTCAGAGCGAAATGTCTGGTGGAGCAATGCCAGCCTTAAACTTTAAAATTGTGGGTAATTTAGATATAGCGTTTCCTTGCTTAGAAGAACAAGCCAAAATCGCTTCTTTTCTTTCCGCTGTGGATGAAAAAATTAACCTACTGACCCAAAAACATGAACTGCTGAGCCAATATAAACAGGGCATAATGCAAAAGCTGTTTAGTCAGCAGATTCGTTTTAAAGCGGATGATGGGAGCGAGTTTGGGAAGTGGGAAAAGAAAAAACTTGGTGATATTGCTTTAAAAGTAGGGAGTGGAAGTACACCCCGAGGTGGAAATGAAGCGTATACAGCAGAAGGGATTATTTTTATTAGAAGTCAGAATGTGAATAATGATCAGCTTTTATTAAATGATATTGTATATATTTCTGAAAATACACATAAAAAAATGTCAGGAAGTAAAGTTGTTGCTAATGATATTTTGCTTAATATTACAGGTTCTTCTATTGGTCGTAGTTGTGTAGTTCCACACACGTTTACTGAGGCTAATGTTAATCAACATGTTTGTATTATTAGAGTACCTAATGATAATCCAAGATTCATCCAATCTTTTTTATCGTCAAAGGCAGGACAAGATTTAATTCATTCACATCAGGCTGGTAGCGGTAGAGAAGGTTTAAACTTTCAATCGATACGAGCTTTTGTTTTTCAACGGCCTTGCCTAGAAGAACAAACCAAAATCGCTAATTTCCTATCAGCCATTGATCAAAAAATTGCAGGTGTAGCGCAGCAAATTGAACAAGCTAAACAATGGAAAAAAGGCTTGTTACAGCAGATGTTTGTGTGAGTGTTTATAGGGTTTCATAAAATTCCTGCATTTATTCAAATGTGGGAATTTTTTTATTTAAGAAAGTACTGAAGGATTCCTAAAAGAAAAAACAGTGATCTGTATCATCAGTTTAGATGTTTATTTGATGAATTTAAAAGATTGAAAAATATAATAAATCTATTAGAATCAATAGATATGCATACCAATAGTTAAAAACTGAGCAGTATTATAAATGTCGACCCAAAAAGAACTTGAACTCGAAAACCAATTTATAGCGCACTTAACAACTTTAGGGTACGAACGTGTTCAGTACAGAAACGAAACAGCCTTACTCCTAAATCTAAAAAAACAGATAGAAAAATTTAACTCACTGACTGCACCACTCACACATGAGCAATGGGAACAAGTGTGGAATTACCTGAGCAGTGAACATACGATTTTTGGCAAAGCCAAGCTTTTACGTGGTTCATATCAACTCAAATATGATGATGGTACGACCCAAACACTGCGCTTTTTAAGTGATGATGCAGCAAAAAATATTTTTCAAGTGACCAACCAAGTGACGGTCCAATACGGGGAGAGTGGCACAGAAACCAGCCGTTTTGATGTCACGCTATTGATCAACGGTTTTCCATTAGTACAAGTTGAACTCAAACGCAGTGGCGTAGAAATCGCACAGGCGTTTCACCAAGTGCATAACTACAGTAAAGACGCCTATACATCTGGACAAGGTCTGTTTGGATACATCCAGCTCTTTGTCATTAGTAACAGCGTAAATTGCTTATATTATTCACATGGCACTCCATTGTTTGATTTTACATTTCCGTGGGCAGATGAAAACAACAAAGCAATTAATGATTTGAGTAAATTTACCGAAGTATTTTTAAACGCAGCACATATTACGAAAATGATCAGTAAATACATCGTTCAGCATCAAACCAATGAATGCTTAATGGTGCTGCGACCTTATCAAGTCTATGCAGTTGAAAACATGATTCAGCATGTGAAAACCTCAACCGATCATGCCTATATTTGGCATACAACGGGTTCGGGGAAAACACTCACGGCATTTAAAGCCAGTGAAATCATGCGTCAGTTGCCAGAAATAGAAAAAGTAATTTTTGTTGTGGACCGAAAAGACCTAGATAATCAAACCACTAAAGAGTTTAATGCCTTTGTTCCCGACTGCGTAGACCAAACGACCAACACCAAAACATTGGTCGAACAGCTCATCGGTAAACGGCTGAACTCACGAAAAAATGAAAGCAATTTACTTACAGATAAATTGGTCGTGACGACCATTCAAAAGCTGAATAACGCAATTACACTCCCTAAATTCAGAGAATTGATCGCTGATTTGGCAGATAAAAAAGTCGTATTTATTTTTGATGAATGCCACCGCAGTCAATTTGGTGATACTCACCAAAATATCAAACGCTTCTTTAAACAGGCGCAAATGTTCGGTTTTACAGGCACGCCTATTTTTCCTGTGAACTGTCAAAGCATTGGTGGCGTGAAATACACCACAGAATATCTATTCCCTAAACGACTGCATAAATATGTGATTGTCGATGCGATAGCAGATAAAAATGTTTTACCATTTCAAATTGATTACGTAGGACAATTTACCGCTCATCAGGTGAATGCAGGTGATGAAAAAATACAAGGCATCGATACTAAAGAACTGTATGACAACCCTGAGCGCTTAGAAAAAATTGTACGTTATATTTTAAAAAATCATGACAAAAAAACTGCAAAACGCGAATTTTGTTCAATGTTTTGTGTCAGCTCAGTAGATGTCCTGCTTCAATATTATGCAATATTTGCCAAAGTCCAAGCAGAGTTGGTTGCAGAAGCGGACAAGAAGGAAGAAATTTATACCCCTTTAGTGATTGGTACGATTTTTTCTTTTGGAGCGCAGGACACGACAAACGACGCCAATGACTCCACAACAGGTACGATTTCTGAAGAAGAACTTGAACAGCCGAGTCAAGTTGATATGGGGCGTAAAGCGCAACTTGAACGGATCATTGCAGAATTTAATACGCGCCATCTGACTAGCTATAACTGTGACGAAGGATTTTATGAATATTATAAAAATCTAGGTGATCGCGTTAAGTACTTCAAAGTCCCTAAACCACCTAAAGAAGTTGGGGAGTTGAAAGGTCCGCCAATTGATTTGCTGTTGGTGGTGAATATGTTCCTGACAGGTTTTGACTCATTGCCACTTAATACGATTTATGTCGACAAGAACTTAAAATATCACGGTTTAATTCAGGCTTTTTCGCGTACAAACCGTATTTATAAGCCAACAAAAGCTTTTGGCAATGTCGTGTGTTTTAGAAATTTAAAGCAGGCAACAGATAAAGCTCTTTCTACTTTTGCAGACGACCAAAATTTTGAGCAAGTGATTGTGCCACCGTTGGATCAACAATTAGCAGAATTTAATAAGTGTGTTAGTGAATTAAGAAAAATAACACCTGAGTGTCAGTCAGTAGATGATCTAAAACTCGAAAGTCAGCAGTTGCAGTTTATTCAAGCTTTTCGTGATGTGATTCGTCTACATTCACAACTGAAAATGTATACAGACTTTGATGTTGATAACGCAGTTATAGTGCCGCAAGAACTTGAAGACTATAAATCTAAATATAAAGATTTATATGACAGAATAAATAAAGGTACAGCAGTTGAAAAAGATTCAGTGCTACGTGACGTGAATTTTGCTTTAGATTTTATTATTAGTGATTATGTAAATCAGGATTATATTTATACATTATTAAATATGATTGCTGCTGCGCCACCATCCTCGATTCAAAGGGCTAAACAGCAGCAACAACTCCAATCTTTAATCAGTAATGACCGAAAAATGTATAAAAAAATGGATTTGATTCAGAAGTTTATTGATGAACAAATGCCACGAATGCTGAATGGTCAAAGTGTTCAAGATGCATTTAAGCAGTTTTGGGATGCAGAAAAACAGCAAGCCTACGATGTTTTTTGTAAAGATGAAAATCTTGTGATGGATGAGTTTAAAAAAGTGGTTAAACGATTTGATTTTACTGAACGTTTTCCGCACGCACATGAAATTCGTCCATTGCCAAAAAACAAGCCTTCAGCACTGGTGAGTAAAGTCTATTTTGAGGGATTGCATCAGAAAACCAATGCGATTTTAGAAAAATATGATTTACGGATTTAAACGTTAAGCTAAGTTATGAAAAATATTTGCTTAAAAGGAGGATTCTTTTTTTATGGAATTTAAGAACCTTATCCTGTTTATTCAATAGACTTCCTTCATAAATCATTTTTCAATCAATTTAATTGTTTATCTTTCACCCAATCTAAATTGTATATGCCAGCAAGTAAATTAAACCGCAGGTTTAATCGTTTACGACGATTTCTATATA
>NZ_VOYN01000005.1:0-110661 GCF_013420275.1 Acinetobacter sp. YH01020 | reverse complement strand
TATGACAAAATTGCCACTAAGCATAAGAGAATGGCAATGTCCTGACTGTGAAACAGTGCATGATCGTGATTTGAATGCAAGCTTGAATATACGCAATTTCGCTTTAGCTGATGCACTAGGACATAGTGCTGTATAAAGAGTTCCTGTACCGCCATACTGTCAGCGCAGTGCGGTATCGAAAGGTGCAATCTCTAAGATTGCATGGGTCGCAAAGATTCCCCCACCATAGCTCTTAGCTTGGTGGTGGGAGTATGTCAACTTGTCTGAGTGGGCACTGAAAAATAAAGGATTAATCTTTTATTTTATGATTCTGCTGGGCATCGTTGGGATATTTTCTTATTCCAAATTGTCGCAGAGTGAAGACCCGCCATTTACCTTTAAAGTCATGGTGATTCAGACCTATTGGCCTGGTGCAACAGCCAAAGAAGTTTCGCTACAGGTCACCGATCGGATTGAAAAAGAACTGATGACCACGGGGCAGTATGAACGCATTATGGCATATTCACGTCCGGGTGAATCCATGGTGACCTTTGTGGCCAAGGACAGTTTACGTTCGCAGCAAGTCCCCGATGTTTGGTACACCGTGCGTAAAAAGGTCAATGATATTCGCCATCAATTACCATCTGGTGTGCAAGGTCCTTTCTTTAATGATGAGTTTGGTGACACCTTCGGTAATATCTATGTGCTGACCGGCAAAGACTTTGACTATGCCACCATGAAGGAATATGCCGACCGTTTACAGCTCCAGTTACAACGGGTCAAAGACGTTGCGAAAGTGGATTTGATTGGTCTACAAGATCAAAAAGTTTGGATTGAAATTTCCAACACCAAAGCTACGCAAATGGGCATACCTGTGACGGCGATTCAACAAGCCTTGCAGCAGCAAAATACGGTTGCCAGTGCCGGCTTTTTTGAAACCAATTCAGACCGGATTCAAGTGCGTGTCAGTGGTAATTTACAAAACATTGATGAACTGCGTCAGATGCCCTTATTGGTGAATGGACGAACGATTCAATTGGGTGATGTGGCAGATGTACATCGTGGCTTTAGTGATCCACCGCAGCCTCGTATGCGTTTTATGGGCGAAAATGGTTTAGGCATTGCCGTGTCGATGCGTAAAGGTGGCGACATTCTGGCTTTGGGTAAAAACCTAGAAACAGAATTTGCCCGCCTGCAAAAAACCTTGCCCTTGGGTATGGAACTAAAAAAAGTGTCGGATCAGCCTGTAGCCGTGAAGCGCAGCGTCAATGAGTTTATGAAAGTCCTCGCTGAGGCGGTGATTATCGTACTGTTAGTGAGTTTCTTCTCTTTGGGTTTCCGTACAGGTCTTGTCGTTGCATTTTCCATTCCATTGGTCTTGGCTATGACCTTTGCCGGTATGCAGATGTTTGATGTCGGTTTGCACAAGATTTCTTTGGGAGCATTGATTCTCGCACTCGGTTTATTGGTGGATGATGCGATTATTGCCGTCGAAATGATGGCGATCAAAATGGAGCAGGGCTATAGCCGGTTACAAGCCGCTGGACATGCATGGCGGACCACTGCATTTCCAATGCTGACAGGCACACTGATTACTGCGGCTGGCTTTTTGCCGATTGCCACAGCCGCATCGAGCACAGGCGAATATACCCGCTCGATTTTCCAAGTGGTCACTATTGCATTGGTGGTGTCATGGTTTGCAGCAGTGCTGTTTGTACCCTATTTGGGGGATAAATTACTACCCGACTTCAACAAAGACTTGGTACAAAAAGCCCCTTGGTATCAGCGCCTGTGGGCACGTTTGCGCAAACAACCTGAACCTCAGCCGATGGTGCATCATGCCGGCGAACATCACGATCCTTATCAGTCGCCGTTTTATCAACGTTTCCGTGGGTGGGTCGACACTTGTGTGACCTATCGTAAGACGGTGATTGCAGCGACGGTTGGCATCTTTGTGTTATCGATTTTAATGTTTAAAACTGTACCACAGCAGTTCTTCCCACCGTCAAACCGTGCTGAAATTTTAGTGGATTTAAAGCTCGAGGAAGGTGCATCTCTGAAAGCCACAGAAGCGGCCGTAAAAAAAGTCGAAGCGTTCTTGTCGAAAAAACAAGGCATTGATAATTTTGTGGCTTATGTGGGGACAGGTTCACCGCGGTTTTATTTACCTCTAGATCAGCAGTTACCCCAAGCCAGTTTTGCTCAGTTTGTGGTATTGGCTTCATCTTTAGATGATCGCAATGAAATTCGTCAGTCATTAGCAGAAGAAATCCGTAAGCTCTTACCTGAAGTACGTACTCGCGTTTCACTTTTAGAAAATGGCCCACCTGTGGGTTATCCATTGCAGTTCCGCGTGTCGGGTGAAGATCTGAGCTTGGTGCGTGAGTGGGCACAACGGGTGTCTGCAAAAGTCAGTGAAAACCCGAACACCACCAATGTGCATTTGGATTGGGGTGAACCAAGCAAAGTCATTAAACTGGACATCGACCAAGATCGCGCACGTCAAATGGGGGTCTCCAGTCTAGATCTGTCCAATTTCCTGAATAGTTCAATCAGTGGTGCAGTGATTAATCAGTATCGTGAGAAACGAGAGCTGATTGAAATTCGGATGCGTGGTGATCAAGCCGAGCGATTGGATGTCGGTTCTCTCAGCAGTTTGGCTGTACCGACCAGCAATGGTGGTTCAGTGCCATTGGCGCAGATTGCGAAAATTGAGTATAGCTTTGAAGAAGGTTTGATTTGGCATCGTAACCGTTTACCGACCATTACTGTGCGCGCGGATATTCGCAGTAAATTGCAACCTGCAACGGTGGTGGGTGAGTTAAAAGATTCATTTGATCAGTTACGTGCAGAGATGCCGAATGGATATCTCCTCGAAGTAGGCGGTACTGTGGAAGAGTCAGCACGTGGTCAAACTTCTGTAAATGCGGGCATGCCATTATTCCTCGCAGTTGTCATGACTTTGTTGATGATTCAATTACGCAGCATGTCACGGGCGATGATCGTATTTTTAACTGCACCTTTGGGCATTATTGGCGTGGTGTTATTCCTGTTATTGTTCAATAAACCCTTTGGTTTTGTGGCAATGCTCGGCACGATTGCACTGTCAGGAATGATTATGCGCAATTCGCTGATTTTGATTGATCAGATTGAACAAGATATTCAGTCTGGGGAGTCGGCTTGGGATGCGATTATCAATGCGACGGTACGTCGTTGCCGTCCAATTGTGCTGACTGCATTGGCCGCTGTATTGGCGATGATTCCACTTTCTCGCAGTATTTTCTTCGGTCCAATGGCCGTGGCGATTATGGGTGGATTGATCGTGGCGACCCAGCTGACCTTGTTCTTTTTACCTGCGTTATATGCACAGTGGTTTAAAGTGAAAAAAACTCAGCAGAATCCTTAAAAGTGTCATAATATTGGGTGCGAAATATTGAATTTTTCTCTATAGTAGCACCTGATCTACAAAGACATTTTTAAAAAGTAAAACAACCACAAGTGCAGCGCGGCATATTGTGGTGTACGGGGTTGAATCACAGATGACAGCAGAGAGTTTAGCTAAGTATCGCCGTTATGTTGCGATTTCTTATGTCTTCATGTTTTTCGCTTTATTTACCCTGATTAGTGGTGTATTTGCCTACGGCTTTGCACGCAAAGTGACTCAAATCGATTCTGCAGAAATTTGGCTCCAAGCTCAAGCGCTTTGGGTCATGCGCACCGTTGTGATTTATTCGATGATGGCCATTTTTGCCGCACTGTGGTTTATTCCTTTATTCTTCTATTATTGGGACACCTATCTTTGGGTGACTGCATGCACAGTAATTGGTGTGGTCTTTGCTGCAATTGCCTTTTTGTATTTATTAAATGCATGGATCCAAGGTCTATCTAAATTCGTTAAAAATAAAGCTGTTTTCTAAGTCGATTTATTTTTTTCCTGCCTACCCCTTGAAAAAATGGTTTGATTCCCCAATTTCAGACCACAGTTAAGTATTAAATTAAATTCCGTGAGGAGCATCGCCAGACATGGCTAAACGTGATTATTATGAGGTTTTAGGTGTATCTAAAACCGCAAGTGATGATGAAATTAAAAAAGCCTACCGTAAGTTGGCGATGAAGTATCACCCTGACCGTAATCCAGATAACCCAGAAGCTGAAGAAAAATTCAAAGAAGCTGCAGAAGCATATGAAGTTTTATCGGACAGCGAAAAACGTAGTATGTATGACCGTATGGGACATCAAGCTTTTGAAGGCGGCATGGGCGGCGGCGGTGGCTTCGGTGGCGGTTTTAGCGCAGAAGATATCTTTAGTCAGTTTGGTGACATATTCGGTGGCGCATTTGGCGGTGGTGGCCGTGGTGGTCAGCAACGTGCACGCCGTGGTTCAGACTTACGCTATGTTATGGAGCTTACCCTTGAGGAAGCTGTAAAAGGCGTGAAAAAAACCATTACCTTTACTGCGCCAGCGCCATGTGATGCCTGTGATGGTAAAGGATCTAAAAATCCAAACGACGTCGAAACCTGTAAAACTTGTCATGGTGCAGGTCAAGTGCGTATGCAACAGGGCTTCTTCTCTGTGCAGCAAACCTGTAGCACATGTCGTGGTCAAGGTAAAATTATTAAGAACCCATGTAATAAATGTCATGGTTCAGGGGTTTCTGACCGTCAGCAAACTTTAGAGGTGACCATTCCTGCAGGTGTGGACAATGGCGACCGCGTACGTTTAAGTGGCAAAGGCGAGGCGATCCGTGATGGCCAAGCAGGCGACTTATATGTAGAAGTGGTGGTACGTGAACACGAAATCTTCCAACGTGATGGCGCTGACCTATATATGGATGTGCCTGTAAGCATTGCAGATGCTGCATTGGGTAAAGAAATTCAAATTCCGACACTCGATGGTCGTGTGAGCTTGAAAGTACCTGAAGGGACTCAAACTGGTAAATTGTTCCGCTTACGTGGTAAAGGTGTGAAGCCTGTACGTACCAGCATGACCGGTGACTTACTCTGCCGTATCGTGGTGGAAACGCCTGTGAACTTAACGGCTCGTCAACGTGAATTGTTGAAAGAGTTACAAGACACGATGGATGGCGATGACAATAAATCATCTCCGAAGAAAAAATCATTCTTCGACCGTTTGTTTGATTAATTGAAATGATTTGCTTGAGTTCGCTGTGATGTGAACTCAGGTATAAAAAAGCCTGCATAATTGCAGGCTTTTTTATTGAGCGTTTTAAGGTTTCGGCTGTGCTGTAGGCGGTAATAAACTCTCATAGCTCATGTCGAGCCTATAGATATTTTTAAGACGCTGTAGCTGATGACGTGCTTCAGCCTCACGACCATTAAATGCCAATAAACGTGCATATTTAATGATGTGGTATTTCGCTGGATAGCTGCGAACCAATTTTTCAGTATCCTGAATGGTTTGTTCAGAAACGATGGAATATGGATTTAAACGAATAATCGCTACCCGATGTCTAAATTCCGTGAGTAAATAGATCGGCGCATGGTTGGTGATTTTCTCCGGTGTTTTTTCATATTTTGATGCCTGACCCAGCTGAATCGCTGCATTGGCATAATCGCGATAAATCACCGTAATCAGCACGGCGCCAATCACGAAAACAATGCGGATAAACCACGGAGACAGACTCAATGTAGCCGTCTCTGGCTTCGCTGCTTGAAGAATGCCGATAATAAAACCCGCAGGCAGTAAGAAGTATGCGTAGTTTTGCGGAAACTCCAACATGGCATGAATAACGAAGACACCGACCATCAATAGGCCAATCACAGATAATGCAGACTTGGCTAACTTCTGTAATTGGATGCCCCAATAAGCGAAATAGGCCAAGAACGGCACACCAATAATGGCGCCATTCCACAATAAGAAATCCAAAATAAAATTGTGTGAGCTACGAATCCATACAGGCCCTTGTACCGTGTCAGAGATCGAGACAAAAGCGCTACTGGTTTGATGCCAACCATAGCCAAACCAAGGCTGTGCAGCCACGGCATGCGCCATTTGTTGCCAAATGGCTAAACGAGACATATCGCCACCAGCACGTTTGACCACGTCACGACTTTCTTGAATATTCATGTCGGATATTTGGCTCATGATTTGACTTAATTTTGGCATCAATACAATCAGTGCCACAAAGCCGATAAACCATGCCAAGCTGTAAAACCAGCGAAGACGGATATAATCTTTGTACTGTGCATAAGCCAAATAGATTAGGACGCAGATACTTGCCACCCAAGAGGTGCGAGATTGGCTGAGCGCGACCCCAATTAAAATAGGAATTGCACAAGCGACCAAATAGCGGGTTTTAACTTTTTGCTGTTCATAAACATATAAGCAGGCTAACAAGGACATGAGCAGAAACGTGGCCATGTTATTTGGCTGAGCAAAGTTTGCAAATGGGCGCGTAGTTCCACTAATTTTCATCACAAAAGGAAGAAACGAGTCGAAATCTAACCACTGACATATTGCGATGAGCCCTGTCATGACCCCAGAAGCAACAAAGGTATAGCTCAGGAATAGGAAGGTTCTTTCGCGTTTTTCCGTACCTTGAGATAGGCTAAAACCAAGATTGATACACAGCCAAAAGCTGAATACAAACAGCATACAGAGCAAGGCGATACTAAAATAATACACCTGCCCAAAAGCCAATTGGACGAAGGGAATCAGCGCTAAGAGCAACAGGGGCAAGGAAATTTTTGCCACCATGAGCTTTTCTTTAAAGAACGTTGCCGCTAAAGCAAACAGGGCAAAGAAGGTATAAAGCTCACCGGTATATGTGGCCCAAGGTCGGTAATGAATCGGAATCAGCCATGCCAGTGCAATACAGACTGCCGCACAAAGATACAATAGGGTTTTCATGAATATTCAAGATCAATAGAACGCGCCTATCATACCGTGAAAATGCTCAAACTTGGTGAGGGAATAGTCAGCGTCTGTCGTAGAGCTTGATTTGCAAAAGTCTTTCGGAAAATGCAGGATTTTTTTGTTTGTAACTTAGCCTGCGCATGGAGTTTTGATATAGTAAGACCAATTTCGAATCAACATTAGGAAAATGTTATGTCAGCAGCTCCACGTATTGGTATCTTGGGCGCAGGCGGTCGTATGGGACGCATCTTAATTCAGGCGGTTCAGCAAGCTGGCTATCAATTGGCTGCTGCGGTAGAACGTCCTGAAAGTAGCTTAGTCGGTGCGGATGCCGGTGAACTTGCAGGGATTGGCGCGGTTGGCGTAAAGGTTGTCGGTAACCTTGCTGAGGTTTTAAAAGATTGTGATGTCGTGATCGACTTTACTGCTCCTGCAGCAACGGCACAGCATCTTAAACTTTGCCGTGAAGCAGGCGTTGCGATTGTCATTGGTACCACAGGTATGAATGATGAGCAAAAAGCTTATCTCGATGAAACAGCTACAGAGACTCCAGTGGTCTATGCAGCGAACTATTCTGTCGGTGTAAACGTTTCAATTAAACTTCTAGAACTCGCATCAAAAGTGTTTGGCGATACTGTGGATATTGAAGTGATTGAAGCTCATCATCGTCATAAAGTTGATGCACCATCAGGTACAGCGCTAATGTGGGGCGAAGCCATTGCCGGTGCTTTAGGACGTGACTTAAAACAAGATGCTGTGTATTGCCGTGAAGGTCATACGGGTCCACGTGAACGTCAAACCATTGGCTTCCAAACGATTCGTGGTGGTGACATTGTGGGTGAACATACTGCGATGTTTATTGCGGATGGCGAACGTGTTGAAATTACCCATAAAGCGACTAACCGTATGAACTTTGCCTCTGGTGCAGTACGTGCAGCTGCATGGGTAGTTGGCCGTGAAGCACGTAAGTACGATATGAAAGATGTACTGGGTTTTAACGATATTGACGTATAAAAGCGCGTTAAAATCCGTTATAACAACAGCATAAAATTAAAATAAGACGATCAATGGAATGAAAAAAGTCATCTTTATGGCCTGTGCTGTCGCATTCACTGCGGCAGTACAAGCGAAAACTATGGATAATGCCAAACTCACGATTAATAAAAATAATATTAAAGTTTGGACCTACCAAAATGCTCAAAATCCTGTCTTTCAATACAAAGCTGAAACCAGTTTTGATGTACCCATTGAAAAAGCGGTTTCCCTGATTTTAGATGTGGAAAATGCAGTGAATTGGGTCCCTTATATGGGCAGTGTCAAAGTATTATCCCGCGATGACCAGAAAGGTGAATTCAGTTTATATATGGTGTTGGATTTTCCTTTTCCCTTGAAAGACCGTGATTTGGTGGTACAAGGCAAAATGCGTAAAGATGCACAAGGCATTATTAGCATCCAAAATAAAGCGGTGAAAAAAGGTTATCCGATCAATCCCAATTATGTACGCCTAACCGACTATGAGGGCGATTGGACCTTCCAGCGTTTAGGCAATCAAAAGGTCAAAGTTTCGACCTATGGCTACGCCAATCCGGAAGGTTCCATTCCGCTCAGTTTCGTGAATATGTTCGTGCAGCAACAGCCTTATCAAATGCTACAAAAAATGAAAGTGCAGCTGGGTAAAAGCAAAACTGTTGAGACCTTTCCCGAAATTTTAAAATAAGCACCAGTAATGATTCAGTTCAATATGAACGATCAATGACTTCGCTACTCAGGCAGGCGAAATGCAGTCAACTGCTGCATGTGTTGTGTTTCTGGAAGTTCGATACTGAGTAAGGTCTGTTCTGGAAATTGATGCGGATGTAACTTGATTTGAAATTGCCGCGCAGTCAATTGTTCACAGGCAAAGCGAAGTTTGGCTTGCTGCGGCATGATATTCATGCCGTTTTCAGATTTGGCTTTATAAATATATAGCTGCTGATGTAACCCGCCGCTAGTGATCGGTTGGATCTGCTCAAGTTCATATTGCGTCAGTTTTTGGGCACTCAAAAAACCTTGAATTAAAGATTTACAGATAAAATTTTGTTGGCTTTGAGCTTGAGTGTGCTGCTCGGGTTGGCACGCCATAAGCGTGAGTGTACTGATGATGATTAAACCCGCTCGAAACTGCGTGAAGTCATTCATTTAATTGTCCCCCTATCGTTATTTTTGAGATATCAACCTGATGCATTCAGCTTAAATCTGTTAACTTAATGGGTACAGATACAAGAATGATTAAAAAAAGGGTACAGATGGCTTTTCAATATCAGCAGCTTGCGCAGCAGTTGGCACAGAAAATTTATAGTGGTGAATTGGCCGCAGGGCAGCGTCTGTATGCGCTACGTCAATTTTCACAGCAGCATCAGATCAGTTTAAATACTGCGAAACGCTGCTATGAATTACTTGAAGCCAAAGGCCTGATTTATGTCAAAGAAAAGTCTGGTTATTTTGTGAAATCCTCACAGAAAGCCCAGCAAATTGCCGTGCCGAATCATCCTGATTTTGATTCCCGACCTCGTGAAATTTCGAATTTAGAATTGCAAATTCAGATCCATGAAGCATCTGCAAATAGTCGCCTGATTCATTTGGGTTCAATTCAGTTGTCCCCCAATTTTGTTCCTGTTGAAGCAATCAGACGTTCAATCCAAAGGGCATTAAAGCATTGTAAACCAGAAGATTTTTTATATAACAATCGGCAAGGTCATCCACAATTGCGTGAAGCTTTGTCGGCACATTGGGCTGAAGATGGTTTTTACATGCCTAAGGATGATATTTACATCAGCAATGGTTGTATGCCTGCTTTGTCAGTGATGTTGCAAAATCTAAGTGCGGAAGGGGAGAGTGTCATTGTTCCGACGCCGAACTATAACGGGCAATTGCAATTATTGGCTTTATTGAAGCGGAAAATTGTTGAAATTCCTGCCAATACGGAAGGTTTTGATTTAGATCGTTTAGAGCAGGCGATGCGGGATTCAGGCGCGAAAGTATGCTTATTGACTGCAAATTTTCAAAATCCTTTGGGTTTTTGTTTAAGTAATGAAGATAAGGAACGAATTGCACAACTGGCTGAAAAATATCAATGTTATGTGATTGAAGATGATATTTATGCTGAGTGTAGTTTCAATGCAAAGCGACCATTGCCTATCAAATATTGGGATCGGGCGGGCTATGTGATCTATTGTGCGTCGATTTCAAAATCTTTATCGCCTTCTTATCGGGTGGGGTGGTTTTGTCTTCCACCACATTTGCAACATTTGCGTCCCAAATTACTTTTGCAAAATGATTCGGTGAATACGCCTTTGCAGTTAGGACTTGCCGATTTGATTTTTAGTCGTGCGTATCGCCAACATCTTGCTGAATTGCGTCCTAAATTAATGGTGCAAGTCGAGCAGTATCGTCAGTATATTTACGATGCTTTTCAAGGGGTTGATATCCGTCTAAATCGACCTCAAGGCAGTTATGCTCTGTGGTTGCAGATGCCTGAACAAATAGACAGTTTGGCGCTGTATTACCATGCGCAAAAACATGGCATCAATATTGTGCCAGGTTTAATTTTTGGTGAGGACAATCGTTATAACAATTGTATTCGCCTAAATGCAGGGCATGAGCTATCGACAGAAATTCAGCAGGCCATTTTATTGCTTGCAGATTGGGTGCGTAAGGAATGCAGAAACACAAATGTCATCTAGATTAATGAGTCCATAAAGCATACAAAAAAAGCCTGCATGCAGCAGGCTTTTTGGGCTTAGATTTTTGCCGTTAAAAATCAGCTTTCAACACGATACGATAACGCACGTTTCCTGAATGCAAACGTTCAATCGCTTCATTCACCTGAGACATTGGATACATTTCAATTTGAGGTGCAATATTTTGACGTGCGGCGAATCGAAGTAATTCACGCAGTGCTG
Source organism: Acinetobacter sp. YH01020 (assembly GCF_013420275.1). NCBI lineage: Bacteria > Pseudomonadati > Pseudomonadota > Gammaproteobacteria > Moraxellales > Moraxellaceae > Acinetobacter > Acinetobacter sp. YH01020. Next base: position 99,865 of record NZ_VOYN01000005.1, on the reverse strand, counting down.
CAGGAGAGCCTGTTGATGAGCCAGTGACAGATTTAGCACCACTGATCAGCATACCTGCGGGGATTTGCATCGGCTCAAGTGCTAGGCCGAGCATGTGAACGCTTCCATTCGGTGCCAAAGTCGAAAGGTAGGCTTGCCAATCCAACGTCACATTGACCGTGCTTAAAATCAAATTGAACTTACCACGTTGTGCTTTAATCGCGGCAAGATCACGACTATTCACCACATGGTCAGCCCCCATAGCTTTAAGTTCATCAGTTTTATCTAAGTTTGAACTGAATGCGGTAATTTCACAGCCCCAAGCTTTGAGCAATTTAATCGCCATATGACCTAAACCACCAATGCCGATCACGGCAACATGGTGAATGGCCTGAATTTGGTGCTGTAAAATGGGATCAAATACCGTAATCCCGCCGCAGAGCAGAGGGCCAGCACTGGTTGGGTCGAGATCATCCGGAAGGGGAATAACCCATTGCCAGCCTGCACGCACTTTGTTGGCAAAGCCACCTGCATGACCGACGATTGTCGCCGTCTTGGTTCCAGTACATTGCACTTGGCGACCATCGATACACGAGTCACAGTGTTGACAACTTTCTGCTGTCCAGCCTATGCCCACACGTTGTCCGATTTTCAGTCCTTTGGCTTCGCTGCCGAGTTGGGTAATGGTTCCAATCACTTCATGCCCTGGGACCACAGGATAAACCGAAGATTTCCAATCATTTTGGATAATAGAAATATCTGAGTGACAAAGCCCGCAATACTCAACTTTAACTTCGACCTGATGGGCTTGTAATTCACCTGCATCAAATTGATAGGGAACAAGGGCTTCACCACTGTTCATTGCTGCATAGGCGTGGATTGTATTGTCACTCATTATTCTATCCTTTCTGTTCTTGAGGTCATTCTTCGTGCGTGTATTTAAAGTCACAGTGATTTTCATGATCATTGACCATGCCGATAGCTTGCATCAGAGCATAGCAAGTCGTCGGGCCGACAAATTTAAAACCAAGCTTTTTTAATGCTTTGGACATTGCCTGACTTTGAGCGGTTTGTGCAGGGGCGCTACGATATTCAACTACATCATTATTGGCAATTTGACCTTCGACAAAACTCCAAAGAAATTCCACCGGATGAATCCCTTGGGCTTTTAACTGTTGCCATGCTTTTGCATTATCTCGAATGGCAGTGAGTTTGCCGATATGACGAATCAAACCTGAATCTTGTAATTTTTCTTGTAATTGTAGGTCACTCAACGCTGCAATTTTGGCAATGGGATATTGAAAAAAATGCTGCTGATAACAAGCCCGCTTTTTCAGCACAGTGATCCAAGACAGCCCCGCTTGTTGTCCTTCAAGACACAGCATTTCAAAGAGATGCTGCTCATCAAAACTAGGTTTAGCCCACTCAGTGTCGTGGTAGGCAATATACAAAGGATCTTCGGAGCACCAAGCACAGCGTTGTATCGTCATGTTGAATGCTCCTTTTGACTTAAATTTTAAAGACAGTCCATTGATCGTTTTTATTGTCCCAATACAACAGTTCCGCTTGATCGAGATCGGCAAATTGAATCCATACATCTTTACCTGATTTGTCTGCGTAGCCGGTGCTGATGAGTAATGCTTCTTCAGTGATCTCCATGATCCAGCCCTGATAAGACTGTCCATTGAGGCTGATTTTTTGTTGATTACCAGATTCTGCAAATTCCACCAGACGATTGATCAACGCTTCTGACATGTATGTTTCCTAAAATTAACGTAAATACGGATAGGGGTTAACGGCATTGCGACCTTTACCACCCAAGTAAATGCCATAATGCAAATGTGGTGCAGTATGTCGAGCATTGCCAGTATTACCTACATAGCCAATGACATCACCTTTTTTGACATAGTCGCCGACGTTTAAGCCACGTTTATGACCATCAAGATGCGCATAATAATGCCAAGAACCTGCGGGCCCCATAATCCATATCACTTTACCACCCAAATTGTTATTACGTAAGTCAGCAACTAAACCTTCTGTAGCACTGAGGACTTTTGTTCCACGTGGAACAATAATATCAATACCTTCGTGGCTTCGTCCTTGGCTACGCGCTGCGCCCCAAGTATCCTTGAGCGCACTCCGTTTGACTTGATGAACTGGAACAGGCAATTGATTGGATAAACGCATGTTTTGTAATTTTTTCACTTCATGAGCAGGCAATGTACTGCCAGATGGTTTGGGTGGAGCCGACGTACATGCGCTGAGTAAAAGCAAAATAAAACCAATACCGCAGAACAACCCTCTACGAAGCTGAAAAAATCCTTGAGTCACATTTGTCCCTATTCAATTGATGAGCAGTTCAAAACTATGGCATAGAATGGCTTTCGAGTTCTAGCGTAGAAATGAGTTTTTTCATGGCAGTAGGAACACCGAGAGCAGTGGCTTGTATCGGTGTAAACCACTGTGCGTTGCATTCAATCGCTAAATGCTCTTTTTGATCGGCAGCAACAGTAAATACAGTAGCTTCTAAAAGCCAAGTGAAGTGGGTAAAACTATGCGATATTTGCACTTGAGTGGTGGTAGGTTTCAGTCCAAGCTGCTGAGTGTGGGATTGAAACTCATGGGGTTGATCAAAAATAGGTAAACACCACAGACCACCCCATAGCCCGCTATTCGGACGTTGTATCCACAGCCATTCTCCTGCAGATTGAATCAGCATGACTTGAGCTTCTCTTACAGGAACAGGCTTTTTAGGCTTTTTATACGGTAATTCAGTTTCTAAACCTTGAGCATGTGCTTTGCAGTGCTGTTGCATGGGGCAATATAAACAGAGCGGCTTTTTCGGCGTGCATACCGTTGCACCAAGATCCATAATCGCTTGGGTATAATCGTGGTTGCGTTCCATGGGGCAGAGCTCTGTCGCCAGTTGCCACATGGCCCGTTCATGTACAGGTTTCGATAAATCATCTTCAATAGCAAAGAATCGAGACAATACTCGCTTGACGTTGCCGTCCATAATCACGCCATATTGTCTTAAACCCAAAGACATCAGCGCACCTGCGGTAGACGGGCCGATGCCTGGTAGTTCCATCCACTGCTCAAGATTGCTTGGAAAATGTCCCTGACGTGCAACAATTCCTGCGGCTTTGTGTAAGTTCCGAGCCCGTGCATAGTAGCCTAAGCCAGCCCAATAGGGCGCCACATCATCCCAAGAGGCATGGCCTAAATCTTCAACAGTCGGAAATCGTTGAATAAATCGATCAAAATATTGTAAGACGGTTTTGACTTGAGTCTGTTGTAGCATAATTTCTGAAACCCATACTTTGTAAGGGTCATCCTTCACTTGCCACGGTAAGTCATGACGACCATGGACATCAAACCAGTCGAGAAGGGCATCAGAAAAGTTAAACATGCAATACAGTCAAAATTGAAAAAACCTGCCTAGTATACATCTTTCAATAGGCATTCTTTTTGTTCAAAACGAAAACTGTATATCAGGGGAAATGCAAAAATAGTGGCCATCAAAAAAGGAGCCGAGGCTCCTTAGTGAGTGTAAATTTAAAGTTTAGCTTTTAAAGCCCCAGCGGGTATCGAGCGCCAATGTTTGGTTTTCATAACGTGGAATAATGTGAATATGCACATGTTCAGTGGCTTCGCCAAAAACTTGTCCATCATTAAACCCAATATGAAAGCCAGTAGGTTGATAGCGTAAATTTAATTCATTACGCGCTTGTTCAAGTAAGGACATTAAACTTTTACGTTCTTTATCAGTAATTTCAAAAAATGAACCAACATGACGTAGCGGGACAATGACAGCATGCCCTTTAGACAGTGTATGTGGTTCAGGAAGTACAACACCAAAATCATTTTTTGCAATCACGTCATATTCGTCAAAATTGCAATATGGACAATTGAGTTCTGTCATTGTGCTCTCCTCATTTTTATAAATTAAATATTGGTATTGGTTCTTATGGCTTTAAGAACCAAGCTGGCGTGCTAACAAGGCATACATGGCCGCTAAACTTTGCTGTTCTGCAGCAGCGTTATAAGCTAAATCTACGCCGTTGGCTTTGGCGCGTTCATCCGCCATCGGGTTGCTAAAGCCATGTTTTGCACCTTCAAAAATATTGATTTGATACTGCACTTGGGCAGCATCCATTTCATTTCTAAAGGTTTCAACATCATCTAAGCTCACCATCGAGTCGAGCTCACCATGTTGCACTAAAATCTCTGCTTGGACTTGTCCTGTTTGTGCAGGAGTCGCTGTAGCAAGTGTTGCATGGAAGGTCACCACAGCTTTTAATGCAGCACCTGAACGAGCTAAATCCAGCACGACTTTTCCGCCATAGCAAAAGCCTATAGCTGCGAGTTTATCTGCATTTACTTCTTTTTGCTGTGCCAAAGTGTTTAATGCAGCAGACGCACGGGTCACAATGGTGTCGGCATGATCAAAAGTTTGCATCATCCATTCATAAGCTTGCTTGGCATCTGTGGTGACTTTTTTGTCACCATACATATCCAAAGCGAAAGCAGCATAGCCTTGTTCAGCCAATTCGCGCGCACGTTGTTCGGTATATTCATTGCGTCCCCACCATTCAGGGGCAACTAACACACCTGCGACTGCAGTGTCTGACTCTGGTGCGGCAAAATAGCCAAAAAGTTGAGTTCCATCAGCTGCTGTATATTGAATTTCGCGAGTCTTAATTTTAACGGTCATGGTCAAATCCTTATGTGCGGCTACACAGTTGATGGAGATTTAAAATAAAGGGAAATTGGTTTTTGTGAAATAAATATAAGATATCAATGTGAATTTTAAGTCAAATCAATCAAAAAAATTGTAAAAGAAAATAATGGAACGATGAAATATTGAGGAGCAACGAGATTTGTCGATGCTCCTGAAAGGAGTGTTGTTATTTAGGGAGAACCTCAATGAGTTCTACATCAAAAATCAGTGTGCTGTTTGGCTCAATGACGTCTGCTGAACCAATTTGACCATAGCCTAAATTTGCAGGAATGAAGAAGCGATATTTTGCACCTTCTTTCATCAACTGTAGACCTTCTGTCCAACCCTGAATGACTTGGCTCACTTGGAACATCGCAGGTTGGTTGCGTGCAATTGAACTATCAAAAACAGTGCCATCAATTAAGCGACCTTCATAGTGAACTTTCACTGTTGAATTGGCTTTAGGTGACTTACCTTTGCCGGCTTGAATGACTTGATATTGCAGGCCAGATTTCGTGACCTGAATGCCCGGTTTTTTGGCATTTTCAGCAAGGAAAGCTGAACCAATGGTGGCATTCGCATCCGCTTTTTGCTTCAGTTCAATCAGTTGTTTCGCTTCGGTTTGCTTTTTATATTGAGTTAAGGCACGGGTCATTTCTTCATCTGTTAGTGACGAAGCTTGACCTTTAGATGCTGCCTTTAAACCTGCAACAAATGCATCAATATCTAAGTCTTTAATGGATTCAGCATTACTGCGTCCCATTAAATAACCAAAACTATAACCGACTTGTTCTGCAGCACTACTTTTATTACTGACATCTTTGGCAAATACAGTGCTTGAGCAGAGTGCCAAACACAACATACTGATCTGTAATTTCATGACCGAGTCTCAAAATAAAGCAGGAGAGCGAAAAGCTCTCCTGTACCGGTTTTATTATTTAACTTCAATGAGTTCTACATCAAAAATTAAAGTACTGTTCGGTGGAATCGTTCCTGGAACACCTTGAGCACCATAACCTAAGTTTGAAGGAATATATAAAGTGGCTTTACCGCCTTCTTTCATTAACTGTAGACCTTCAGTCCAACCTGGAATTACTTGGTTCAATGGGAATTCAATTGGCTCGCCGCGCTGTACTGAACTATCAAATACTGTGCCATCCACTAACTTACCTGTGTAGTGAACTTTAACAACTGATGTGGCTTGCGGTTGTTTACCTGTACCTTCTTTCGTTGTTAGGTACTGTAAACCAGAAGCAGTGGTTTTAACCCCAGCTTTACTTTTGTTTTCTGTTAAGAAATTATCGCTGCTACTTTGTGCTTGCTTATTGCTTTCGAGCTGCTTGTTTTGCATTTCTTGCTGGAACTCAGCATATGCTTTTTGTAATTCTTCTTCAGTATATGCAGGTTTTGCACGAGCATGACCCGCACGAACGCCAGTGACAAAGCTATCAATATCTAATTCTGGAGGCGTTTGATGGGCAACTTCATAACCAAGTGCATAACTGATTTTAGCGACAGCAGAAGCATTTGCAGCTGGTTGAGTTGATGTTGCTGATTGCGTAGCAGGTGTTTTAGTTGCATAGTAAACAGGAACAAGTGCGGCACCGCCGAGTAATACAGCGACAGCGATAGGTAGGGCCTTACTCATATATTTTCCCACAATTATTTTATATGTAAAAAGTTGCTGAAATTCTAGCAGACTTTTCCTGTTCAGCGCTTACCTATCTCTATGATCAGGTAAGGTGCAGGAAAGATCATCATAGTCATGTTCTTATTTTTATACTATAACGGTATGAATATATAAAACATTTTTTATACAGAAAGATGCATGCAACATAAATTTCGCAAATAAAAAAAACCACCGTATTTGGTGGCTTTTTTGAATAGGCTTGAATCAGTCTTGGTCTTTTGAAGCTTTATAACCATAAGAATAGTTATAGCCATAACCATAACCAGCTGAGCTACGTTGAATGTCGTTTAGAATAATACCATTGACCTTCACACCTACTTGTTCAAAGCGGTTCACGGTTAACTCTAATTCTTTCAACTGAGTTTTCGCATAACGAGCAATCACCAGATTCACGCCAGCAAATTGAGAAATAATGATACCGTCTGTCACCGCAAGTACAGGAGGGGTATCAATGATCACATGATCAAACATCGGTGAAATCAAATCTAAGAATTCTTTGAATTTACCAGAACTTAAAAGCTCAGATGGGTTAGAAGGGCTCTTACCGCGAGTAATCACACTTAAATTTGGAATTTCAGTGGTTTTAATAATGCTGTCTAGATCACGCTGACCATTTAAATATTCAGAAAGACCTGGCTGGTTGTCATGATTGAAGTATTTGTTTAAATAGCCACGACGTAAATCAGCATCCACAATTAAAACACGTTTATCGCTTTGCGCAAGAATAGTTGCCAAGTTGGTAGAAATAAACGATTTACCGACTTCTGGTGCAGGCCCCGAAATCATGATCAGGTTATTTTTTGCAGATGACAGTGCAAAGTGAATAGCAGTACGCATACTGCGCAAACTTTCAATTGCAATATCATCGCTATTTTTAACTGCAAGAACTGGAATTGTTTTCTTCTTCTTCAAGAGTTTAATACGGCTTTCTTGAACAGGCGAACGTGGTACAGTGGCATAAACAGGAAGATCCAGATTGTTTTCAATTTCTGAAGAATCTTTAATTCCTGAGCGCAACATGTTACGAACAAGAGCAATTAATACACCAATAAAACCGCCTACAAATAACGATAAAATCAGAACAATTAATTTTTTCGGCTTAATTGGTTTTTCAGGTTCAACAGCCGTGTCGATGATACGGACATTGCCAATTTCACCAGCATTTGCAATTTTAAGCTGTTGATAGCTGTTAAGAAGCGATGTGTAAAGCTCAGTATTTACTTTGACATCACGATAAAGTTGTAAGTATAAGCGCTGTGTTTCTGGGAGTTGTTTAATGGACTTGTTTAATTCTTGAGTCTTTTGATTTAAAGAATTTACCTGTGCATTAATTTCAGCCATTAAAGGATGATCAGGTGTATATTTAGCAGACAACTCAGCTTGTTTCTGTTTTAACTCAATGCGCATTTTCTCAAGCTCAATATTTTGTTTGAGCATGAGTTCAGCTTCTTGAGTGACATCTACAGTATTGTATTTTTCACGAAATTCATTGAATTTAATTTCAGACTGTTCAAGTTGTTGCTTTAATTCAGGGAGTTGTTGATCCAAGAAATTGAGGGTTTGTTTGGATTCTAAAGATTTACGCTCAATATTTTGTTGATGATAAATTTCTAAAATATGATTCAGTACATTGGTAATGTGCTGTTTATCTTCTCCAGCATAATTTAAACCAATGACACCTGTCATTTTCCCTTTTTCAGCTACGGCATAATTTAATTTTAAATTTTTGACAGCAGAAGGCAGTGAGAGTTTAGATAAAATAAAAGCGTGTTCAAATGGCTGTGTACTTGAAATGTTAATTTTCCAAGTTCCATAGCCATCAACAAATTGATTCAGTTGATTTAAACGACCTTCAAAGATCACCTGATCTTTATGACTTAAGGTAAATTTAGAGTCTGCTTTGAAATCTAAAGTGAGTTTTTTATCCAAATAATAATCTGGAACATCAAACTCTTTAACTAAAAAATTATGTTGCTTGGTGCTATAACTAACGCCCTGGCCATCAAATTTCAATTGACCTTTTTCTGAAGATAGAAGTTTTTTAAAGAAGCTATTATTTTGATCTTTGATACTGATGTTCAGGTTGAGGTCATCAATCACTTTACCTAACACCATACGAGAATTTAAGATCTCAATCTCTGCATCTGCAGGGGATTTTTGACCGAGGCCGCCCGAGACTTCTTTGAGTTCACCTAGTAATGCGGCAGACGCAGCACTTTTGCCATCTTCGACTTGAACTAAAGCATCCGTAGAATATATGGAAGGTGTGGTTCGAATATAGAGTAGTGCACAGATTAAACTTAATATGATGCAAAGAGCAATAATTTTCCATTGAGCAATCAGAGAAAAAAAGAGCACTTTTAAATCAATAGTATCTTCTTCAGTTTTTGAGGTTTGAGTCATAGTTTAACAACTGATTATTCAATAATTTATATTAAAAATGTGGCAACCAATCCTGAACATATTTGCTTATGTTTTTGCAGGATTCATTAAAAAAGTCTTGATCGTGTTGATAAGGGTCAGGAACATTTTTTCCTTGCCAATGTCCTAATCGAAAGACTTTGCCTTTTGCAAACGGCCATTGTTTTTCTATATGTTGAGCCTGATTTGTGCTCATCACTAGAATTAAATCTGCTTGCTTAATTAAGGATGCATTGATTTGTTTTGCAATATGTGGACGCATATCAATATTGAACTGGTCCATACAATGGATTGCTTTTTCATCTGCTTGATGTCCGACCATTGCGGATAATCCTGCAGATTCAATCTGTTGATTTGGGCAATTCATTTTCAGGAAATATTCTGCCATCGGGCTACGGCAAATATTTCCGACACAGACAACGAGTATATTTTTAAATGCCATAATTATTTTCCAAGCTGATCAAAACTATAAAGTGCGCTTGAGAATGGAATGATTTGATTGACGACACGCTGCCAACGAGTCAAGCCAGTTGCATCAATGTAAACAATGTCATTCTTTTTCATGGAAAATTGATTGGCTAATGCTAGATTACCAATACTACTCAAATTTAAGTGATAGATAGTTGACTGCTTCTGATCTAAATCTGTACGCATCACATAAATTCTAGCTGCACTAGCTGAGTAAGGGTTGATCCCTTCACTTTCACCCAATACATCACTTAAAGACATGCCTTGATCACGTAAGTTAATCGCTTGGCTTTTACTTGATTCACCCATGACATAAAGTTTTTGATCTTGTTTTGTATTTACAAAAATTGTGTCATTCGGGCGAATTAATAAATTATGTAGTGATAAACCATTTTTTTCGAGTTGAATGGTATTTAAATTATACGTAGCACCATTTCGAATAAGTTGAATATTAGTGGTGTCGCCAGTTTTGGTATCAATACCACCGGCTTGACCTAGTGCGGTATAGAGGCTGATTGGTTGATCATTTAAAGTGTATTGGCCACTTTTAAGTACTTGACCATTTACGAAGTATCTTTTGCCTTCGTAAGATAACACTCTGACGACCACATCTGGGTGTTTTAAATATTTACTAAATTGACTACGCAAATATGTATTCGCTTGAGCAAGCGTTTTCCCAGCAATTTTAACTGACCCGACTAAAGGAAGCTGTACATTACCGTTTGGGTCAATGGGATAACCAACAGCTTTTACATTAGTTGCATCTTGAATTGGTGGTGTAATTTCGGGATAAGCCCAGAGTTGGATCGATAGAACATCACCTGCACTTAATTTATATATGGATTGCTGATGCTGAAATAGTGTTTGAATTTGATCAAAATTTTGTGAATTTGCTTGAGATATAGCAGGAATATTATTTTGTGTTAAAGGTACAACATTTAATTCAGCACCTTGATCTGTTTGGTAAGAACCTTGTTGTGGTAAATCATATGTCTGAAGTCCAGGGGTCATTGCACATCCTGTAATTCCTAAACTCAAAACCAGCATAACGCTATAACGATAGTAATTCACTCGAATATAAATCCTATTTATAAATTTGAATGTTTTTGAACGGGCCAATGAACCCTAATTGTACGTTTCAGACTGCAAAATTCTATACTATTCGTGCTATTTAATATAGCTATTGATGTTTTAAAACGTAATTCCATTAGGTTTTTTATAAAATATAAAATATGTACCTGAGACTTTGATCCTAACAAAATAGCATATAGAAAAAGGATCATAGATTTGATCTGTGTGAATCGGGAAGTATGACTTTTTATGTATGTTTAGAACATCATTACACAATCGAAATTTGATTTTCTGATATAATTTAACGCTATTTACAACATAACGATGATTGATAATTCATCGATGACATAGGCTTCAGTATGTTAAAACTCTCCGAATTAAAAATTGCCATAATCGGATTAGGTTATGTCGGTTTACCGCTAGCTGTTGAGTTTGGAAAAAAAGTTCCCGTTGTGGGTTTTGATATTCATCAAAAGCGTATTGATGAATTACGTAGCGGACGTGATCATACCCTAGAAGTTTCTCCTGAAGAATTAGCACAATCAGCTCAATTAAGTTACAGCGCAAATTTAGAAGACTTAAATGACTGTAATTTTTTTATTGTTACTGTTCCAACCCCGATTGATGAATATAAACAACCAGATTTAACTCCGTTGGTGAAAGCCTCAGAAAGCATTGCGAAAGTGCTGAAAAAAGACGATATCGTGGTGTATGAATCAACGGTTTATCCGGGTGCAACGGAAGAAGTTTGTATTCCTGTTTTAGAGAAGAACTCAGGTTTAACATTCAATCAGGATTTTTATGCAGGCTATAGCCCTGAGCGTATTAACCCGGGTGATAAACTGCACCGTGTGACCAATATTTTAAAAATTACTTCGGGTTCAACACCAGAAGTTGCTGATTATGTTGATACAGTTTATAACCTGATTATTGAGGCAGGTACACATAAAGCAGCCAGCATTAAGGTTGCAGAAGCAGCCAAGGTGATTGAAAACACCCAGCGTGATGTGAATATTGCCTTAATTAATGAATTGGCTTTAATTTTTAATAAAATGGGCATTGATACGGAAGCTGTATTACAAGCGGCTGGTACTAAATGGAATTTCCTTCCATTCCGTCCAGGTTTGGTTGGTGGTCACTGTATTGGTGTCGACCCGTACTACTTGACTCATAAAGCGCAAGCGATTGGCTATAACCCAGAAATTATTTTGGCAGGACGTCGTTTAAATGATGGCATGGGCACATATGTGGTGACGCAGCTTGTTAAAGCGATGCTGAAAAAACGCATTCAAGTAGAAGATGCCAAAGTCCTCATTTTAGGCTTAAGCTTTAAAGAAAATTGCCCGGATATCCGCAATACCCGCATCATTGATATTGTGAAAGAACTGAAAGAATATCATATCGATGCCGATGTCTATGACCCTTGGGTGGATGCGACTGAGGCAGAACATGAGTACGGTATTAGCCCTGTGCAGGCGCTGGAAAATGGCAAATATGATGCAGTAATTTTAGCGGTTGCACATGAACAGTTTAAAGCCATGGGTGCAGATGCGATCCGTGCTTTAGGTAAATCTGAGCATGTATTGTATGACTTGAAATATGTGTTATCTCAAGCCGAATCTGATTTGCGTTTGTAAGAGGACATATTTTTCATGAATCAATATCAACAGGTCTGTGAGCAATTGAAAGCACAGCCAAAAACATGGTTAGTGACAGGCGTTGCAGGCTTTATCGGCTCAAACCTTTTAGAAACACTACTGAAACTTGATCAAACCGTAGTGGGTTTAGATAACTTTGCCACAGGTCATCAGCATAATTTGGATGAAGTGCAAAGTTTAGTATCTGCTGAGCAATGGGCGAAATTCAGTTTTATTGAAGGTGATATCCGCAAATTAGAAGATTGCCAAAAAGCATGTGCAGGTGTGGATTATGTGCTGCATGAAGCTGCTTTAGGTTCTGTACCACGTTCGATTGCCGACCCAATTACCACCAATGACACCAATATTAGCGGTTTTTTAAATATGCTGACGGCTGCGCGTGATGTAGGTGTTGCCAGCTTCACATACGCAGCCAGCAGTTCGACTTATGGTGATCATCCTGCATTGCCGAAAGTGGAAGAAAATATTGGTAAACCACTTTCACCCTATGCAGTGACGAAGTACGTCAATGAGTTATACGCAGACGTATTTGCGAAAACTTATGGGTTTAAAGCAATTGGCTTACGTTATTTCAACGTGTTTGGTCAGCGCCAAGATCCAAACGGTGCTTATGCTGCGGTGATTCCGAAATGGACGGCATCCATGATCAATGGTGAAGATGTCTTCATCAATGGTGATGGTGAAACCAGCCGTGATTTCTGTTTTATCGATAACACGGTTCAAGCCAACATTTTGGCGGCAACTGCATCTGATGAAGCGAAAAATCAGGTCTATAACGTTGCTGTAGGTGACCGTACGACATTGAATGAATTGTACCGTGCCATTCAAGTGGCGCTTGCAGAAAATGATGTGCAGTTTGATCGTGATCCTGTGTACCGTGATTTCCGTGCAGGGGATGTACGTCATTCACAAGCGAGTATTGCCAAAATTCAGCAACATTTGGGTTATGCGCCTGAGTTTAAAATTGCCGAAGGCATTCAACTGGCGATGCGTTGGTACGTCAACAATTTAAAATGATCTTAAATAGATGATTGCGAAACTCTTCGCAAAGTATCAGTCGATCGGGCTGATTACCTTAAGTTTACTGGCAGGTGCGATAATGACATTTATCGCACTTCCTGTTTTAACGCGCCTCTATTCTGTTGCGGACTTTGGTGCATACGGCATTGCCTTAGCGATTGTCAGTGTTTTATCCACGGTGGCGAATTTACGTCTGGATCAAGCTTTATTGGTCGCTGAGGAACAGGATAAAAAAAGCCTGATCTTTGAAGGGGCAGTGTTCTCTACAGCTATTGCGATTGTCAGTGGCATTGTCATCAGCGTTATATTCAATGTTGAAATGGCAGGAGCGGTTGCTACAGGTGTGCTTGCCAATACCTTGATTCAAAGTCTTTATAATTATCAATTTTCCGCACATAAAGAATATTTTTGTGCAGGTTTAAATATTTTTAGAAGTGCGATTGTAGTATTTGTGCAACTCTCGTTGCCATTCGTGATGCAGATTAGTTTGGTCAACAGCTACAATGTTAGCTCGATCATCATGATTGTGGCGGTATTGATTTATTTACTAAAATATCAGTTGTATCAAGTCAGTTGGCATGCGTTTAAAAATTATCAAGATTTTATCTATGCCAATACCCCGCATGCCTTGCTGAATAGTTTTTCACATAACTTGCCATACTATGTGGTGTCGCATTTTGTGGGTGTGCAGGCGATGGGCTTTTATGCGATTGTCGAACGGACTTTACGTGTCCCAATCAATTTAATTTCACAAACCCTACGTCAGTTTTTTATCCGTAAGTTTAAAACTACAGATTCAAACAAAAATGCGTTAAAGGCAAGTATGCTTTTAAGTTTGGTATCACTGCCTCTTTTTGCAATTTTCTTTATCTTGCCTGAGTCGGTATATCTTTGGATTTTTGGCTCGGAATGGGTTGGTATCTCAACTTATTTCCAAATTTTAGCTCTAGGCTATTGGGCGGTTTTCTGTAATCCGCCAAGCTCAGCTTATTTAATTGCCAAGCGGAATAGCCAAATCTTATTTAAACTGCAAATCGTAGAACTCATCATTAAGTTCGCTTTATTTGCAGGCTTATATGTTTTATTTGCCGATAAAATTTATATGCTCTTGGCGGTGCCTGTGGCGCTGATCATTTATAACTTTGCTATTTTATATGTGGTGTGGAGTAACAAAAGCTGATGTTTTTTAAACTGTTAAAACTGATGAATTGGTTCACTGCACAATGCCGTCAGCAATTTTATAATATGGCTTTTGGCACGAAATTTCGTTATTTCGGTAAAGCCTGTACGGTTGATATTAGTGGTCAAGTGAAAATTGGTCAGAATGTTTATATTGGCGATCATGTCAGTTTAATTGTCGAGCAAGGCGCAAGCTTAGAAATTGCGGACAACAGTTTTATTGGTGAAAGTTGTTATATCAAATGCTTTGGTGGCAAGGTGTCGATTGGTAAAGATGTCAGTATCAATTCTAAGTCATTTATCAATGGCTGTGGTGGTGTGAGCATTGGCGATAACACCCGTATAGGCACGCAAAGCATTATCATTGCCAGTAATCATAAATTTGGTGAACCTGATCTTTTGGTAAAAGATGCAATTACTAAACAAGGGGTCAGTTTAGGCGAAAATATTTGGCTTGGTGCACGGGTGACGGTACTTGATGGTGTGAAAATTCCAAGTGATTCGGTGATTGGCGCGTGTAGCCTCGTCTCGAAACCTTTGGATGAATCAGGTGTCTATGTCGGTAGTCCTGTTAAAAAAATCAAATCGCTCTGATCTTTTTTTTCATCCTGCATCGTGACTGCGGTTTCCATATCGTAAAGTAGATTTTCAGCGTAAAATATTCAGCTTAATTTTCTCCCTTTTGATTTTCTGATCCTGACATAGGTCATGCGTATGGCATTTATGGTTTCTGCTTTTCGACAGCTGTTTGATCTTGCTTATTTTATGGCGAAGGGCAGTGTGGCTTATGCACGTAAAAAAGGTGTGAAAGTCGGTGAAAACTGCCGAATCTATATTAAAAGTTGGGGCTCAGAACCGTTCTTGGTTAGCATTGGCGACCATGTGACAGTCACTTCAGGGGTGAAATTTATTACCCATGATGGCAGTACCTGTCTAGTCAAAGATGAGCAAGGGAAGCGCTATCAACGCTTTGCCCCAATTCAAGTTGGTTCGCATGTGTTTATTGGGGTCAATACCATTGTAATGCCAGGCGTGAGCATTGGCTCAAATGTGGTGATTGGTGCAGGCTCAGTGGTGACAAAAGATATTCCTGATCATAGCGTGGCGATTGGTGTGCCTGCCAAAGTGGTATCCAGTTTTGCTGATTATCAAGCCAAAATTCAAAGCACCTGTGCCAGTGACAGTGAGCTTGCTGGCATCACGGATTATCGTGAGCGTGTTGAGCGTGCCATGGCGATTCAAGCCTCAAAAATACTGCATTAATATTCTCCCATTTTAAAATTTAGGTCTGCATATGTTGAATAAAGTCATGTTCTTTTTGCCGAGCTTGGGCGGTGGCGGTGCAGAACGTACAGTCATTCAACTCGCCAACAGCTTTGCGGAACAAGGTCTAAATATTCATTTGGGCGTGTGTAATGTCACAGGTGATAAAGCTAAGCTGTTGCCTGAAGTCAGCCCGAAAATTCAATTGGTGAATTTTAATTGCGGTCGGGTGATGAATAGCATCAAGCCTTTAAAAATAAAAATGAAAGCTGAGCAATACGACTGCTTAGTCGCAACGCAAACCCACACCAATATTGTGGCAGGTATTGCGAAAAGACTCGCAGGTGTTAAAACGCGATTAATCTTCCGTGAAGTATCTACGCCGTCCAAAAACTTAAAATTGCAAGGTCTTGCCAAATTTTTGCTGAAAACTTTGGTGAATTGGACTTATCCCATAGCACAGCAAGTGGTTTGTGTCTCTAAAGGCGTAGAAGCCGATTTTCGTGAATATTATGGCTATAAAAATAATAATCTGAGCACGATTTATAACCCTGTATTGGACGATGCCTATTTTGAAAAACTCAAAGCGCCAGTCACACACAAATTTTTAAATGGTGACCATAAAGTGATTTTGGCAGTGGGGCGTCTCACTGAAGCAAAGAACTTTGGTTTTCTGATCCGCTCCTTTAAAGCCTTGCATGATCAGCATCCTGAAACCCGATTATTGATTTTAGGTGAGGGCGAATTGCGTGCAGAGTTTGAGGCTTTAGTTGCTGAATTGGGTTTAAAAGACGTGGTGGATTTGCCGGGCTTTGATGCCAATCCATACGCTTATTTTAAATATGCATCGCTATTTGTTTTAAGCTCGAATTGGGAAGGCTTGCCGGGTGTACTTATTCAAGCCTTAGCCTCTAAAGTGAAAGTGGTGAGTACCAACTGTCCAAGTGGACCAATGGAAATTCTAGAAAACTCTAAGTTTGGTTTATTGGTTGAATGTAATGATCAGGCAGGTTTAACCCAGGCGATGCAGCAAGCGATATTTGCAGATTATGTGCGATATCAAGAAGCTGATTTTGAAGCGCATATTCAGAAATTCCACAAGGCAACGGTATTGAAGCAGTACTTAAACATGATGGAGTCTGCAACATGAGCAAACCGTTGATGGTACATGTGATCACCAACTTTGCAGGCGTGGGTGGTGCCGAAATGATGTTGGCACGCTTAATTCAGCAAACTGAACATGACTATCAGCACGTGATCATTGCACTGATGAAAACTTCCAATGTGTATCAAAGTACTTTAGAGCGTTGTCAGTCGCATTATGCGCTCGGTTGGAATGGTTTAAATACGCTGAGTACGGTGAGTCAGCTGCGCGCATTACTCAAAAAGCTACAGCCCGCAACGGTGCAATGCTGGATGTACCATGCCAATGCATTGACCAGTCTCAGTGTTATTGGTTTAGCGAAAAAACCAAAGGTCGTATGGGGTATTCATCATTCTCTTGCTTCTCCTAAAGATGAATCAATCAGCACCAAGATTGCCTTGGGCATAAGCAAAATACTGTCACAGCAACCTTGTGCTATTATTTATTGTGCGCATTCGTCTATGCAGCAGCATCAGGCCTTCGGCTTTAAAAATGGCAATAGCCAAGTGATTGCCAATGGCGTGTTTCTCGATAAATTTCAGCCTAATCCCCAATTGCATGAACCAATCGTGATTGGTTTTGCAGGGCGTTATCACACGGCCAAAGGCTACCCCTATTTGTTTGAAACGATGGGCTTACTCAAGGATCAAGACATCATCTTTAAAATTGCAGGTAGCGGCGCGAGTTTAGAGAATCCTGAAGTAAAGGCTTTATTCGATCAATATCAATTGGATAGTCAAAAAGTCCATTTATTGGATCAAATCTCAGATATGCCTGCTTTTTATCAATCGATTGATGCATTCCTCATGACTTCAATTACCGAAGGTTTTCCGAATGTGTTGGTGGAAGCAATGGCATCGGGTTTGCCTTGTATTAGTACCGATGTTGGTGATGCGCAATATATTGTGCAAGAGCTTGGCGAAATTGTACCGCCGCGCAATTCGGCTGTATTGGTGCAAGCAATTTTAAATTATGTGCAGCAAAGCAATGATGAAAAATTGCAGTTGAAACAAGCCGTGCGTGAGCGCGTAGAAGCACATTTCAGTATTGAGAAAGTGAGTCAGCAATATATGCAAGTTTGGGAGCAAAGCCGTTGAAATTTCTGATGATCAGCAGTTTTTTGCCATCGGTACTCAATTTTCGTGGCAAGTTATTAGAAGCGATTTCTGCCCGAGGTTATGAAATTCACATCATGGCACCTGAGTTTGCCAGCTTTCCTGAAGAACAGCAAAAACTGCAAGCCCTTGGCTATCATCTGCATGAAATTCCCATGCAGCGCACAGGCACCAATCCGCTGTCGGATTTAAAACTGTTAAAACATCTCTATCAGAAGATCCGTCAAATTCAGCCTGACTACGTACTGTCCTATACGATTAAGCCTGTGATTTATGGCACGCTCGCGTCATGGCTTGCGAAAGTACCGCATCGTTTTGCTTTAATTACTGGTCTGGGCTACGCGTTTCAAAATGTGGAATCTGGCAAGCGCAGTGTATTCCAAAAAATGGTGCATGGCTTATATGCACAAGCGCTCAAACGTAGCGATAAAGTCTTTTTTCAAAACCCAGACGATTTAAAGCTGTTCCAAGACATGCACTTACTAGATCCTAGTAAGCCGACGGTGGTGGTGAATGGTTCAGGGGTGAATGTGCAAGACTTTGATGTCTTGCCCTTACCGCAAAATGATGTGGGGACAGTTAAAGCCTCATTTTTACTTATTGCACGGCTTTTGGGTGATAAAGGTGTGCGCGAATATGCTGAATCGGCGCGCATCATCAAAGCACAATATCCTGAATCGGAATTTCATTTGGTCGGTTGGATTGATGATAATCCATCAGCTATTTCTCAAGCCGAACTCGATGAATGGATTGCCGATGATCGCCTCAAATATTGGGGCAAACTCAGTGATGTCCGTCCTGCAATTGCGGAAAGCTCGGTCTACGTGTTGCCCTCCTACCGTGAAGGCACGCCACGTACGGTATTAGAGGCGATGGCGATGGGACGTGCGATTATTACCACCGATGCACCAGGTTGTCGTGAAACGGTATCGCACGGTGTGAATGGTTATTTGGTCGGAGTGAAGTCTGTAGATGATTTGGTGCAATGCATGCAATACTTTATTGAAGATCCAAAACTGATTGAGTATATGGGACAGCGTTCACGTGAAATCGCGCTGAATAAATATGATGTGCATCAAGTGAATAAGCACATGATGGCTGAAATGGATATCCATTAAAGGCGATTCATCCAATTTTAGAGACGATCCAAATGACCTTCAAATATATAAAAAGTGATTTATACCGTTATACCGGTAATCTTGATTTTAAATCATTTTTGAAAACTTATTTTTTCAATCGCGGTTTTAATTTTTCATTTTGGCTGCGTTTGGCCAGTGCAAAATCTTTTTGGGCGAAGTTGGCTTATCCCATTTATTATTATAAAAAAAAGCAGTACGGCATAGATATTCATACCACAACTCAAATTGGATATGGTCTGTTTATTGGTCATGGCGGGCCGCTGGTTGTTAACCCTACGACTGTGCTTGGCAATAATGTAAATTTATCGCAATTTACCACCATTGGTGCAAATGGCGGCCGTCAAGCAGCAGAAATTGGTGACAATGTTTATATTGGGCCGAATGTTTGCATCATTGAGCATGTCAAAATTGGCAATAATGCCACTATCGGTGCGGGCAGCGTTGTGACGAAAGACATTCCTGAAAATGCAACTGCGGTAGGAAACTACGCGAAGGTGATCAGCATGAATAACCCGGGTCATGCAGTCAATCGTCGTTGGACCGATCTCTAAACGACTATATTTTCGGGATCTTTTGGAATGGGCAATACTTGAGTCCCTTTGACGGTTGAAATATTTTACAAATCTGATGGTCTCGAACAGGGTATAATCATTGCTATAAATGGATACCATTCCCCCATCTTCATCTAATCTTAAGAGTGAACCATGTTAAAGCGTTTATTGGATATTGTGATTGCATCATCTGCGCTGGTGCTGCTGTCTCCTGTTTATGCTTTGGTGGCTTATAAGGTGAAAAAGAATTTAGGTTCTCCTGTTTTATTCCGTCAGCTACGTCCGGGTCTGCATGGTAAGCCTTTTGAAATGGTGAAGTTTCGCACTATGAAAGATGCACTCGATCTCGATGGCAATCCATTACCAGACAGTGAGCGTCTGACCGCATTTGGTAAAATGCTTCGTGCCACCAGTTTGGATGAAATGCCTGAACTGTGGAATGTGATTAAAGGCGATATGAGTATTGTCGGACCACGACCATTATTGATGGAATATTTACCCCTCTATAATGAGCAACAAGCCAAACGTCATAACGTGCGTCCGGGCATCACAGGACATGCTCAAGTGAATGGTCGTAATGCCATTTCATGGGAAAAAAAGTTTGAACTCGATACGTGGTATGTGGAAAATCAGTCTTTATGGCTCGATTTTAAAATCATGTTAAAAACCGTGAAAAAAGTGATTGCTAAGGATGATATCAGTGCCGAAGGTGAAGCCACCACGACCAAATTTACCGGCACACCGGAACAAAAATAATGACAACACTCTATGCGATTTACGGAGCTTCAGGTTGTGGGCGCAGTTTAATGCCTGTTGCACGCCAGCAATTAGCACGTGAAAGCGATGCTTCAGAAATCGTATTTATTGATGATGCCTTAGAATCGGTTGCAGACGTAAATGGTCATCGTGCCATGAATTACCTCGCATTTTTAAATGAAACGGCTTCAGAAAAATACGTACAAATTGCCATTGCCAATAGTCATGTGCGAGAAAAGATCGCTCAGCGTTTAAAGATGGATGGCATTCAGCTTTGGTCGATCATCGCGGACAATGTGGTTTTAATGGATCAAATTGAGCTTGCTAAAGGCTCTGCTTTAAGTCCATTTGTCACTATTGGCTCAAATGTCAGAATCGGTAAGTGTTTTCAAGCCAATTTATACAGTTATGTTGAGCATGATTGTGTGATTGGGGATTTTGTTACTTTTGCGCCAGGCGTAAAATGCAACGGCAATATTCATGTTCATGACCATGCCTATATTGGCGCGGGTGCGATGATTAAGCAGGGCACACCTGATCAGCCTTTAGTGATTGGTGTAGGTGCTATTGTTGGTATGGGTGCTGTCGTGACTAAAAGTGTCCCAGCAGGCGCAACAGTGGTGGGCAATCCTGCCCGTATTGTGACGAAAAAATAGATTTTTAAACTCGATTTTGAGACTAGGAAAACTCCATGTTAAACAGTGCATTTGAACCTTGGCCAAGCTTTACTCAAGCAGAAGCCGATGCGGTATCAAAAGTCCTTTTATCTAATAAGGTGAATTATTGGACCGGTCAAGAATGCCGTGAATTTGAAAAGGAATTTGCACAGTTTGCAGGAACCAAGCATGCAGTTGCCGTGGCCAATGGTACAGTTGCGCTGGATGTAGCACTCAAAGCCTTAGGTATTGGCGCAGGCGATGATGTGATTGTTACCTCACGCACGTTTTTAGCTTCGGCAAGCTCGATTGTGACTGCAGGTGCCAATCCTATTTTTGCCGATGTAGAGCTGGATTCACAGAATATTTCTCGCCGTAGCATTGAAGCAGTGATAACACCGAATACCAAAGCGATTATCTGTGTGCATTTGGCAGGCTGGATGTGTGATATGAACCCGATCATGCGGTTGGCTGAAGAAAAAGGCATTTTTGTGATTGAGGATTGTGCCCAAGCGCATGGTGCAATGTACAAAGGAAAATCAGCTGGTTCCATCGGTCATATAGGCGCATGGTCTTTCTGCCAAGACAAAATCATGACCACGGGCGGTGAAGGTGGCATGGTCACTACCAATGATGAAAGTTTGTGGAAAAAAATGTGGTCGTATAAAGATCACGGTAAAAACTTTGATAGCGTGTATAACAAGCAACATCCGCCGGGATTCCGCTGGCTGCATGACTCATTTGGCACCAACTGGCGCATGATGGAAATGCAGGCGGTGATTGGCCGTTTACAGCTCAAACAAATGCCAGAATGGACTGCAAAACGTAATGCCAATATGGCGCGTATCCAAGCGGCGTTTGAAAATAGCCCTTATTTTACTGTAGCAAAACCATCTGTTGAATATGTGCATGCAGCCTATAAATGCTATGTTCAAGTCAATGTCGATGCATTACCCAACGGCTGGTCGCGTGATCGAATCATGGCTGAAATCAATGCATTGAATGTGCCTTGTTTTAGTGGCTCGTGTTCAGAAGTGTATTTAGAAAAAGCTTTTGATGATACGCCTTGGCGTCCTGCGCAGTCTTTACCGCAAGCTAAACAGCTCGGTGCAACAAGCTTAATGTTCCTTGTACACCCAACATTGTCTGAGCACAGCCTGCAGAAAACCGTGGATGCGATCCAAGCGGTGATCGCAAAAATCTAAACCTGAAAAGAGCGTATAATATGCGCTCTCATTCGCTTTACTGACCCCATTTGAGCATCTTGTGAAAGACTTTATCCGTTCTATAGCATCATTACCGCGTCGCCAAAAACAAATCGTTTTGGTGCTGATGGATATTTGTGTTTTACCGTTAATGATGTGGCTGGCTTATGCCATACGTTTGGCACGCCCGAATGTACAGGTCATGCAAGGACTGGATGCTTGGTACATATATGTCGGTGTGGTTGGCATTCTGATTTTTGCTTTGCTTGGTATTTACCGTGCAATTGTGCGTTCATTTAATGAAGACTATTTGCTGCGAATTTTAATCGGAACATTTATTCAAATCGTGGCCTTATACACGATCAAAAAATTGAATGTTGCATTTATTCCCATGAGTATTCCACTGATGTATGGCTTTATGCTGTTTTCATACATGTGGTGGAGCCGTGCAGTCATTCGCTACGCTACTCTTAAAACCTTTGCCAAAAAGCAAAGCCGTAAACGTGTGGCAATTTATGGGGCAGGGCTGGCAGGTCAGCAAATTGCAGCAGCGCTAAACCGTTCAGATGATTATTTACCTGTGTGTTTTATTGATGACAAACGCTCTTTACATGGACAGTCACTGAGTGGTTTAAAAATTTATGCACCCCAACGTGCAGCAGCTAAATTGGGTAAATTTGGTATTGAAGAAGTATTACTTGCCATGCCTTCCGTTGGTCGTGCACGGAAAAAAGAGATTATTGAGTCTTTTGATTCAGCAGATGTCAAAATTATGGAGCTGCCAGGGGTAACGCAACTGGTGGATGGGCAAGTCCAAGTTTCAGATATTCGCGAAGTGGATATTATTGACTTATTAGGCCGTGATCCTGTACCGCCGAAACCTGAACTGTTAGAAAAAAATATTAAAAATAAAGTGGTCATGGTGACAGGAGCAGGGGGGTCGATCGGCTCTGAGTTATGTCGTCAGATTGTGAAGCATCAGCCTAAAATGTTAGTGCTGTTTGAAATGTCTGAATTTGCTTTGTATTCAATTGATCGTGAATTGCAGGCTTCTGATATACAAATTATTCCAGTGCTAGGTTCTGTCACCAATCAGCAAAAATTAGAACGTATTATTCAAGAGTACAAAGTGCAAACAGTTTATCACGCCGCAGCTTATAAACATGTACCACTTGTTGAAGCAAACCCATTTGAAGGTATTTATAATACGTCCATTGGCACACAGCGTAGTGTAGATGCAGCGGTGAATCAAAATGTTGAAACTTTTGTTTTAATTTCAACCGATAAAGCGGTACGTCCAACCAATGTGATGGGGGCGTCTAAACGCATGGCAGAATTGTATTGTCAGGGCCTAGCGTCGACGAATCCAAAAACGCAAATTAGTATTGTACGCTTTGGCAATGTACTTGGTTCGTCAGGTTCTGTCGTCCCTTTGTTTAAAAAGCAGATTGCTCAAGGCGGGCCTGTTACAGTAACGCACCCAGAAGTCACGCGTTATTTTATGACGATTCCTGAGGCAGCTCAGCTTGTGATTCAGGCAGGTGCGATGGGGACTGGCGGTGATGTATTTCTGCTTGATATGGGCGAGCCAGTTAAAATAATAGACTTAGCTAAACAAATGATTCGTTTGAGTGGTTTTCGAGCTATAGATGAAAATGGTATAGGTGATATTGAGATACAATTTACAGGTCTACGTCCGGGTGAAAAGTTATATGAAGAGTTGTTAATTGATGCTGAAAATGTAAAAAAAACGGATCATGAACGGATATTAAAGTCTTATGAAAAATATTATGGATATTTAGAGGTTGCTGAAATATTTATACAGCTTAAAAGTTACAAGCATCGTGATGATTTAAATGAATTATTTACGATACTAAAAAAATATGTGGATGGTTATTGCTCAGCATCTATAGATAAGTAATTTTAATAGTAGTATTAAAATTTAATTTAACTGGATGATATAATTAAGGATAACAAAATTAAAGCTATACCTTAATACAGTGAATTTTAAAATTTAGGATATTTATGAAGATTATAGTAACAGGTGGAGCAGGTTTTATTGGTTCTGCCGTGATTCGACATATTATTAATCATACTAATAATGAAGTATTAAATATTGATAAGCTGACTTATGCTGGCAATTTAGAATCTTTAGAAAGTATTGCTGATAGTGAGCGTTATCAGTTTTCTCAAACTGATATTTGCGATCGTATTGCATTAGATCAAATCTTTGAAAGTTTTCAACCAGATGCTGTGATGCATTTGGCAGCAGAGTCCCATGTAGATCGCTCAATTACAGGTTCGGCTGCATTTATTGAAACCAATATTATTGGTACATATCACTTGCTGGAAGCTACCCGTCATTATTGGAACGGTTTAAATCAAAATAAAAAACAAGCATTTCGTTTTCACCATATTTCAACAGATGAGGTTTATGGTGACTTAGAAGGTACAGATGACTTGTTCCTGGAGACAACACCCTATGCTCCGAGTTCGCCATATTCGGCAAGTAAGGCCAGTTCAGATCATTTAGTTCGAGCTTGGCATCGAACTTATGGACTACCAACAATGATTACCAATTGTTCAAATAATTATGGTCCTTATCATTTCCCTGAAAAATTGATTCCTTTAGTGATTTTGAATGCTTTAGAAGGTAAGGCACTTCCAATTTATGGTAAAGGTGATCAAATTCGCGATTGGTTATATGTAGAAGACCACGCTAGAGCATTATATAAAGTGGTGACTGAAGGCATTGTGGGAGAGACGTACAACATTGGTGGACACAATGAAAAACAAAACATTGAAGTCGTAAAAAAGATTTGTAAGATTTTAGATGAGTTAAAGCCCCAGTCGAATGGACAAGCTTATGATTCACTGATCACATTTGTACAAGATCGTCCTGGTCATGATTTGCGATATGCCATTGATGCAACAAAAATTGGCCATGAATTAGGCTGGAAACCTAAAGAAACGTTTGATACAGGTATTCGAAAAACAGTTGAATGGTATTTAAGTAATTTAGAGTGGTGTCGTCGTGTTCAAGATGGCAGTTACCAAGGTGAAAGATTAGGTGTGAATGCATAATGAATACAAAAGGTATTATTCTCGCAGGTGGATCGGGTACACGTTTATACCCAATTACAAAGGGTGTATCCAAACAACTACTCCCAATTTACGACAAGCCAATGATTTATTATCCAATTTCTGTACTTATGTTGGCAGGCATTCAGGATATTCTGATTATTACGACACCTGAGGATAAAGAGAGCTTTGAACGCCTGCTTGGTGATGGTTCACAGTTTGGTGTTCGTTTGCAGTATGCCATTCAACCTAGTCCGGATGGGTTGGCTCAAGCGTTTATTATCGGCGAAGAGTTTATTGGTGATAGTAATGTGTGCTTGGTACTTGGCGATAATATTTTTTATGGTCAGGGTTTTACACCAATGCTGAAGCAGGCTGTAGCTCGCCAAAAAGGCGCTACAGTTTTTGGCTATCAAGTAAAAGACCCTGAGCGTTTTGGTGTAGTTGAGTTTGATGAGCATAAACGCGCAATTTCATTAGAAGAAAAACCTAAGCAACCAAAATCAAATTTTGCAGTGACAGGTTTATATTTTTATGACAATGATGTGATTCAAATTGCAAAAGAAGTTAAACCTTCTGACCGTGGCGAATTAGAAATTACGACAGTGAACCAAATGTATTTGGAGCGTGGTGATTTAAATGTTGAGCTCCTGGGCCGAGGATTTGCATGGCTCGATACTGGTACACATGCAAGTTTGCTTGAAGCAGCCCAATTTGTAGAGACCTTAGAAAAGCGCCAAGGCTATAAAGTCGCATGTCTTGAAGAGATCTCTTTAAATAACGGTTGGTTGAGTAAAGAGCAAGTTTTGTCCATTGGTCGAAGCATGAGTAAGAATGATTATGGTCAATATCTGATTTCTTTGGTAAATGAATAAAATGAGCTTAGTAAAGTTAATTGATTTGCCGAACTTTGGTGATGAGCGTGGTGGGTTAGTGGCTATTGAGTCCAATCAGTCCATTCCCTTTGACGTTAAGCGTTTATATTATATTTTTAATACTGTAGATAAGCCTCGTGGTTTTCACGCACATCTTGATTTAAAACAAGTGGCTATTTGTTTAAAAGGGAGTTGTCGGTTTATTTTAGATGATGGTCGTCAAAAGGAAGAAATTGTATTAAATTCGCCTGATCAGGGCTTACTTATTGAAGGTTTGATTTGGCGAGAAATGCATGATTTTTCTGAGGACTGTGTTCTACTTGTTTTGGCAAGCGATCATTATGATGAAAGTGATTATATTCGTGAATATGAGCAATTTACTAATTATAGTATATTAAAGTTAGTTGAATATAATTATGGATTCCTCGAAAAATCATGGGATTGGCTAAAAGACGAAGAATTAAAATATTTAACAATGACGCCTGGTTTTACTAAGAGACAGCAAGAAGATTTTTTTGAAAGCCTTCCTACAAGAAAGGATTATTATATTTATGGTATCTCTTTTAAAGAGGTTGCAATAGGGGCTTGTGGGTTAAAAAATTTAATAGATGATAAAGCTGAATTATGGCTCTATATTGGAAATAAGGAATATTGGGGAAGGGGCTTAGGAAAAAAAGTAATGGCATTATTAGAAAATGATGCTTTGGAAAAAGGTATAAAAAAATTATATCTCAAAGTTTTGAAAGAAAATAAAGTTGCTATCAATTTATATAAGAAACTTAACTATGTTGATATCGAAGAGTATGATGAATATATAGTTATGGAGAAAATACTGTGAGCTTCCAGATAACGAAATATACGAATGCTGATAAAGGCGTATGGGATGATTTTTTATTAAATTGTAAGAATTATCACTTTATGTTTCATCGTGATTTTATGGAATATCATTCAGATCGTTTTGATGATTTTTCTTTAATTGTTAGGGATGAGAAGAATAAAATAGTAACTTTATTACCTGGTAATATAAGTGATGGTATATTTTATAGTCACCAAGGTTTAACTTTTGGTGGGTTTCTAATGGATAAAAATATTCACGCAATAGATATATTGAAAATTTTTGATGAACTTAAATTTTTTTTAAAGTTACATAATATTAATAAAATCATTTATAAGTGTATACCTGTTATTTATCATCAATATCCAGCTCAAGAAGATCTATATGCATTATTTAGGAGTGATGCACAACTCTATAGAAGAGATATAAGTTCTTCTATATTAATTTCAAATGGTTTTAAATACTCTAAAGGTCGAAAGTGGGGGGTTAATAAGGCAAAAAAGGAAGGGGTTTTTTGTAAAGAAATTGATAAACCTAGTGAAGTATGGGCATTAATAAGAGAAGTTTTAGCTGGTCACCATGATGCAAAACCTGTTCACAGTGAAGTTGAAATTGATTATTTAAAGGGAAAGTTTCCCAAAAATATTAAGGCTTATGCTGCTTTTTTAGATGAAAAAATAGTTTCGTGTTCAGTTACGTTCGAAACTACTGAAGTTGTTCATACACAATATTTAGCCTGCAATCAAGTAGGTAGAGATATTTGTGCGTTGGATATGTTGATTGATTTTATAATCTCTGAAGCATCAAAATACGCAAAATTTTTTGATTTTGGAATTTCAAATGAAGACAATGGGAAATATCTAAACAATGGGCTGATTAGTCAAAAAGAAAGTTTTGGTGCCCGAGCAATTGTTCATGATTTTTATAGTGTAGACATTTTATGATTTCTTTCCTAGATTTAAAAAATATTAACCAGCAATATAGAGTAGAGTTAATAGAAGCCTGTACCCGCGTAATCGATTCTGGTTGGTATATCTCAGGTAAAGAACTTGAAAATTTTGAACAAAACTTTGCAAGCTATTGTGGGGTTAAATTTGCGATTGGCGTGGCCAATGGTTTAGATGCATTAATTTTAACCTTACGTGCTTGGAAAGAGCTAGGTAAACTACAGGATGGCGATGAAGTCATTGTCCCTGCAAATACATACATTGCAAGCATTCTAGCGATTACGGCTAACAATTTAACACCAGTTCTAGTTGAGCCTAATCTGCAAACCTATAATATTGACCCTTTAAAAATTGAAGCTGCAATTACATCTAAAACTAAAGTCATTTTACCTGTCCATTTATATGGACAATTGGCTGCAATGCCTAAGATTATGGATATTGCCAATAGATATAATCTCTTAGTTTTAGAGGATTCAGCTCAGGCTCATAGTGCAGAAATCCATGGCAAAAAAGCTGGAAACTGGGGCGATGCTTCTGGATTCAGTTTTTACCCGGGAAAAAATCTAGGCGCACTAGGTGATGCTGGGGCAATTACAACAAATGATGCTGAATTGGCACAAACGTTAAGGGCCTTGCGCAATTACGGATCACACGAGAAATATAAAAATTTATTCGCGGGTGTGAATAGTCGATTAGATGAAATCCAAGCAGCAATGCTCGATGTCAAATTAAAATATTTAGATGCTGAAGTGAAACATCGTCGTACAATTGCAAAAATGTATCTTGAAGGGATTAAAAACCCTGAATTAAGCTTGCCTTTGACAGATACAGATGCTTCGCAATATGACCAACATGTTTGGCATTTATTTGTCGTTCGTTCAGAAAATCGAGAAGCATTACAGCAATATTTAGCAGAAAATGGCGTACAAACGTTAATCCATTATCCAATTCCCCCACATAAACAGCAAGCATATAAAGAATGGAATAATTTGAGTTATCCGATCTCTGAGAAGATTCATGATGAAGTAATGAGCTTACCAATGGGGCCAACGTTGAGTTTGGAGGATGTGGAAAAAGTAATTCAGCTTTGTAATAGTTTTAACGCCTAAAATGAATTTGCTTAAGACCAGTGTACTAAATGGAGTGGCTGTTTTAATCAAAACAGCCACAATGTTTTTATTGAATAAAATATTAGCCGTATACGTCGGACCTGCTGGTTATGCTGCTATTGGTCAATTCCAAAACTTTATTCAAATGATCACGACATTTGCAGGAAGTGCGGTGAATACTGCTGTTATTAAGTATACTGCCGAATACCATGAAGATGAAAAGAAGCAAAGAGCTGTCTGGAAAACGGCCGGAAGCATTGTTTCAATCTTTAGTTTTATTTTCACTTTTCTTGTATTCACTTTTCATCAACAGTTGTCATTTTGGATATTTAAAACGGGAGACTATGGCTCTATTTTAATATGGTTTGCCGTATTTCTGATTTTTTTTAATTTAAATGCGCTTTTGTTAGCGATCCTGAACGGTAAAAAAGAAATACTCAAGCTAGTTGTTGCCAATATTGCCGGCAGCTTATTTTCTTTGGTGATCACAGGGCTGCTTGCAGTAAATTTTGGACTATATGGCGCACTGGTTGCGCTAAGCATCTATCAGTCTCTTAACTTTATTGTAACTTTGTTTTTGAGTTGTAGATCTGAATGGTTCAATTTTTCATACATATGGGGAAGAATTGATCCTGAAATTGCAAAAAAAATTGCTGCATTCGCTGCAATGGCCTTAGTCAGCGCCATTTGTGTACCTTTATCCCAAATTGTCATCCGTGGCTATCTCGTTCACGAATATAATGCTGTGTATGCTGGTTATTGGGAAGCAATGATCCGCTTAAGTGCTGCATATCTGATGCTAGTCACTACAACATTAAGTGTTTACTATTTACCAAGGCTGTCTGAGCTGACAAATATTCAGGAAATAAAGAAAGAAGTTTATTTGGGCTATAAATTTATTTTCCCCTTAGCTGCACTTGGCGGTACTGCAGTATATCTGCTAAAGGATTGGATTATCCCGCTGCTTTTTAGTGCTGCATTTTTGCCAATGCGAGAGCTGTTTTTATGGCAGATGATTGGCGATTCACTTAAGATTGGCAGTTGGATTTTAGCTTACCTGATGCTGGGTAAAGCAATGACAAAGTTATTTATAAGCACTGAAATTATTTTTGCATGCAGTTCCGTTGCTTTAACTTATTTATGCACACAATATTTTGGTTTTAAAGGGGTTTCCATTGCTCACCTGGTCAATTATGCATTGTACTGGAGTGTAATGGGGTATTTTGTATTTGATGTATTGAAAGATCGAGAGAATAGTTTTGGAAAATGATAATCAGCCTTTAGTTTCTGTTGTTATTGCATGCTATAACCATGAACATTTTGTGCAAGATTGCATACAAAGTATTATTGATCAGACATATGAAAATATTGAACTGATTATTATAGATGATGGATCAAAAGATAGATCTGTAGAAAAAATACAAGAAATGATTCCTGCTTGCAAACAGAGATTTGTTAGATTTGAGTTTCGATACAGACCTAATAAAGGGTTAAGTGCAACTTTGAATGAAGCATTGGAATGGTGTGAGGGGACGTATTTTTCACCAATTGCTTCAGACGATATATTATTGATTAAAAAATTAGAAAAACAAGTTTTTCTTATGGAGGCCAATACTACTTGCAAAGGTATTTTTGGAAATATGATTTTGATTGATGATAAAAATAAGGAGTATTCATATGATTTTAAAGAAGAAAAGAAATTCTTTTTTAAAGATTTATTTAAATATAGTGAATATTTACCAGCACCCACTCAAATTCTTAGGCTCAATGATATCAAGAGTATAGGAGGGTATAATGAAAAATTTATTATAGAAGATTGGTATATATATTTAAAACTAATTGAAAAAGGTGGTTACTTTTTACGAACTGAAGATTTTTTCACTAAGTACAGATCACATGCTGATAATTTGTCTAAAAAAAGGGACTTAATGGTGATCGGTAAGTTACAAATTGCAGATTACTTTAGACAATATGAGGAAGATGCAAATAAGTTAATAATGGAAGTATATTTATTTGCATTCATAAAAATATTGATATCAAATCCATTGTTAATGTTTCGGATTTTTTTTGAAAAAATTGTAAGAAGATTAAGAGGATATTTATGATTCCTAAGATTATTCATTACTGCTGGTTTGGTGAAAAGCCTATGTCTCCTTTAATTCAAGCATGCATCTTAAGTTGGAAAAAATATTTGCCAGATTGGGAAATTAAAGAGTGGAATGAATTGAACTCTCCTATTGACCACCCATTTGTAAAGAAAGCATTACAAGATAAAAAATATGCTTTTGCAGCTGACTATGTTCGTTGTTATGCACTTTATGAATATGGTGGAGTTTATTTAGATACGGACATGGAAATAATTCGGGATTTAAGTCCTTTGTTGATATATGACTTTTTTTCTGCTTATGAAGATTCAGACAAGAGTAAGGTGAGTTGTGGTGCTATTGGATCACTCAAGGGAAATATTTTGATGAATAAAATGTTAAAATATTATGATCAAAATAGTACGATGTATATTGCAATGCCTCAAATTTTAGGAAGAATTTACAATGATTCAAAGTTTTCTAACTTTAAAATATTAAAATCAGACTCATTTTATCCTTATAATCCATTTGATGAATCAAAGCCGGTAAAACAGCTTATGTTTAATCAAATCGTAGATGAAACATATGGCATACATCATTGGGGGTACTCTTGGAAATTTAATTATTTTGAAAGGATAATTAATAAGTTAAAAGTAATGTTGAAAGGATTATAGTATTGAGTTTTTTGTTACAATTGAATAGAAAGCATCTTACTAATTGTATGTGGGTGTTTTTTTTGTTCATATATATATTTAATATAGCTATTTTTTTTAAATTTGGTTTTTTGATTTTTTTATTTTCTTTTTTAGGTTTGTTTTTTGCTTTAAAATCACTTGATGAATTCAGAAAAATCGATTTTTATATTTTAATTTTTTTAATTTTTGGTTTTTTTATAAATACTATATCAGCTTTATTTAATAACAATCTAGATTATAGCTACTATTATGAGGTTTATTTATTTGTTTATTTTCAGGTTTTAGCTTTAATTGGTATATTTAGGTTGGGTGATACTAATTTAGATTTTATTAGAGTGGTTAAGTTTAGTGCGATTGCTGTCCTATTTCAACTAGTTTTGTCTGCGTTGATTAGTTTTTCTCCTACTCTTGAGAAGGTATTTTATTCAGTTGTTTATAATAATTTGTCAGATTTATCTAGGCTTGATGATTTGAAACTTGAGCGAATTGTTGGGGTTGGTCGTTCCTTTTTTGCTTCAGGAATTATTAATTCTTTTATATTAGTTTGTTTAAGTCAAATTATAAAATATGAAAAAAAACATATAATGTTTTGGTTATTTATTTACTTTATGATAGCCATTATTGGAATGATGAGTTCTAGAACAACTTTAGTTGGATTTGCTATAGGTTTCTTATTATTGTTTTCTAGCTTTTCTATAACCCAGATAAAAATATTATTTTCAGGATTGTTTTTGCTATTTATTGCTGTTGTTTTATATATTTTTTATGGGAGGGAGTTTTTAGACTTTCAATTATTTAAGTTTGGTTTTGGTTTGTTTTTGAGTAATGGCGACTCAGATGCTAATAATTCATTTAATACACTATTAAGTATGTTTTCAAAGTTACCTGAGAGTTATAAAACTTGGGCTATTGGTGATAATATGTATAACTTGAAAAGTGGTTATTACATGAATACTGATATTGGCTATTTTAGGATAATTTTTGCTAATGGTTTGCTAGGTCTTAGTGTTTTTTTAATTTTCAATATATATTTAATATTTCAAATAAAATCTCCATTTGTTGATCTTAAATTTAAAATAGCACTGTTAGTTTTACTGTTAGTTTTACTAGCTAAAGGTATTACTGTTTTTGTTTCTTTATTGATGTTGTTGATTTATGCATGTAATTCTATAAAAAGGTGTAAAGTTGAAAAAAATACTGTTTATTATTAACTCTCTTAAGAGTTTGTCAGGTAGTGAGCGAGTAGCTTGTATACTTGCAAATGAACTTGCTGAGACACCTAATTATAAAATTACTTTAATTAATAGAGATGTTGATTTCAATAATACTGCTTATGAGTTGCACTCAAGTATTCATGTGGAAAAAATTTCAGGATCACTGTTTCAGTTTTATCAAGGTTTAAAGAGCTTTATTTTAAATAAAGCCCCTGATATTGTTATAGTACATAATATGGGTAAGCTTTCATTGTTATGTGCATTTATCCCACAAATTAAAAAGCTTGTAAGTCTAGAACATGTATCTTTTATAAGTCGACCTAAGGTTGTACAATTACTAAGTAAATTATTATATAAAAAAATTGATCAGGTAGTGACTTTAACTTCAATTGATAAAAGTTTTTTTAGTGATTTTCATGATAATGTATTGATTATACCAAATTTTTCTCCTTTTCCAATCTCTAATACGATAAATCGATCACAAAAGCAAATAGTTGCAATAGGGCGATTAACTGATCAAAAAAACTATATCCATTTGCTAAAAGCATGGAAGAAAATATTCAATCAACTTCCTGAGTGGCAACTCTCTATTTTTGGTGACGGCGAGCATGAAACCTTGTTAAATGAATATATTCAGTCAAATGCGATCGGAAATGTTTATTTAAAAGGAGCTACCTCTGATATAAGGAGTGTTTATGAAGCATCTAGTTTTTTTGTGATGTCATCAAAATATGAAGGTTTACCTATGGTTTTAATCGAAGCTCAAAGTTTCGGTTTGCCTATTGTTTCTTACGATTGTCCTAATGGACCAAGTGATATTATTAAAGATAAAGTGAATGGTTATTTGGTTGAGGATCAAAATATTGATCAACTAGCAGATCGTATTCTTTTACTTGCTAGTTCTCCATTGGATTTGGTTAAATTCTCACAGAATTCTTTAAAGAATGCAGAAAATTATCAACCTGAAAAAATCTTGCATCTTTGGTCTGAACAAATTTTTAAAGGTTAATTGTATGTTCTCGGTTTTAATATCTATTTACTATAAAGAAAAGCCTGAACATTTTAATGCTTGTATGAAAAGTATATGGGATCAGCAAACTTTAAAACCAACAGAAATTGTTTTGGTGGAAGATGGTCCTCTAACAACTGAACTATATGAGTCAATTGCTGTATGGTCGGAGCGTTTACAACAAACTTTACGAATAATTAAGCTTCAAGATAATGTAGGTACTGGGAAAGCAAAAAATATCGGTCTTCAAAATTGCCAATACGAAATTGTATCTATAGTTGATACTGATGATATAAGTGTATCTGATCGTTTTGAGAAACAGATTAAATGTTTTGAAGCAGACAGTGAGTTAGTCATTTTAGGGGGGCAAATTACCGAATTTGTCGATGATATAACATCCCCATCAGGTATGCGGATTGTGCCATTAGATAATCCGGCTTTGAGACAATATGCAAAAAAGCAAAGCCCCTTTAATAACATGACTATATCTTATAGAAAGTCTAAAATTATGGAAGTGGGTGGTTATCAACATCACTTATGGATGGAAGATTACAATTTATTCCTTAGAGTCATTGCTAAAGGCTATAAAATACAGAATTTGCCTGATGTACTCGTTTATGCGCGAATTGACAATGGAATGCATGCGCGCCGTAAAGGTTACGAATATATTAAAAGTGAAAAACAATTACTAAATTTAAAAAAAGAACTCAAAATTCAAAACCCAATACATGCTAATATTCTCTTCCTAATAAGGTCTGCTTTTAGGCTGATGCCTAGTTCATTGCTAGGTAAAATTTATAATACTTTTCTACGAAAAAAAGTTCATAAATAAGAGTGGTATTTTTAATTATGAAACGTTTTGTTGATGTTGTCATCTCACTAATAGCACTAATCCTCTTATCACCAATTTTTTGCTTAGTTGCTTTTAAGGTCCGTAAAAACTTAGGTTCTCCAATATTTTTTCTGCAAGAACGTCCGGGTAAAGATGGCAAGCTTTTTAAAATGATTAAGTTCCGGTCGATGAAAGATGCAGTGGATAAAGAAGGCAATCCCTTACCAGATGAACAGCGTATAACGCCTTTTGGACAAAAACTTCGTTCCACTAGTTTAGATGAAATGCCACAACTCATAAACGTCTTAAAAGGGGATATGAGTATTGTTGGTCCACGTCCTATGCTTAAAGACTTTGTAGCATTATATTCACCAGAACAAGCTCGTCGCTTGGAAGTTAAGCCTGGGATGACAGGCCTAGCACAGGTGAGTGGTCGAAATGAACTTGATTATGAAGAACGCTTTAAATGCGATGTTTGGTATGTAGATAACCATAATACTTTGGTTGACTTTAAAATCATGTTCAAAACAGTTGGTGTGATGACCAAACGAGAAGGTATTAATGCACCTGGTCATGTTGGTCCTTCTTTATTTCAAGGAAATGATCCTGAAAAAATTAAAGATAAAATCAAGTCATAAATTTTTATTAGTGAACTATTTGTAATGATCAAAAAAGCCATTCTCCCTGTTGCCGGTTTAGGTACACGTTTTTTACCTGCGAGTAAATCCATTCCCAAAGAAATGGTCACCGTGGTTGACCGACCAGCGATTGAATATGTAGTTAAAGAAGCAATTGCTGCTGGTATTGACCAGATTATTTTGGTCACACACAGTTCAAAAGCATCAATTGAAAATTATTTTGATCGAAATTTCGAACTAGAAACAACCTTAGAAAATAAGAAAAAAAATGATTTATTAAAAGAAATTACCGAGATTTTACCGCCACATGTGAGTGTAATCAGTGTGCGTCAACCTCAGCCTCTAGGTTTAGGCCATGCGGTTTTATGCGCTAAAGCGGTTGTTGGTGATGATGATTTTGCGGTACTTTTACCCGATGTATTAGTCAAAGATTCATCAGAGCGTAATGATTTAAGTTTAATGATTCAACGTTTTGATGAAACCCATGCATCACAAATTATGGTTGAAGCCGTACCAGATCACATGGTAGATCAATACGGCATTGTCGATGTTGCATCGACACCTGCAGAAGGTCAAAGCATCCAAATGCAAGGGATTGTAGAAAAGCCAGCAGTCGGTTCAGCACCGTCAAATTTATCAGTCGTTGGTCGCTATATTTTACCTGCCAAAATTATGCAATTACTTGAAAACACGCCTAAAGGGGCAGGTAATGAAATCCAACTCACCGATGCAATTGCAGCATTGCAAGCGACCGATACAGTGGAAGCCTATCGGATGAAAGGTCAAACATTTGATTGCGGCAGTAAACTGGGCTATCTCAAAGCAGTTTTACATTATGGCGTAGACCATCCAAAATTAGGTGAGGAATTTAAAGCGCTGATCAAAGAACTAAAACTATAAAAAGAGATTGATATGAAGGTTGCAGTATTTGGACAAACACTTTTTTCAGGTGTATTTGCTGCTTTGCTAGCAGAATGCGGTCATCACGTTTTTTGGTATGAACCACTGAAAACGTATGAAAGCGAACCAATGTATATGCAAGATGAAGCTGTAAAAAATCTACTCAATAAACAAAAAAGTAATTTTTTAAAATACTGCAATTTTAATGATATTCCACTAGATGTAGATGCTTATTTCTTCAGTTTTAACCCAGCTGAAGAAAAGCAATGTATTGAAATTCTTCAAAACATCAAACAACGTCCCATTATTCACCCTAAACTGATGATCAATGCTTCTACTTTAGGACTGCATGGGACAGAAAAATTTGTAAAAATTTTGCATGAAGATGAGTGGGTCTACTTACCCGACATGATTCAGGAAGGAAACGCTTTACTAAGCTTTGCCCAAGCCAAGCAGTTGATTGTTGGGGCTGGATCGGATGTTGCTCAAATTAAAATTAAGGAACTCTTACGCCCTTTATTCCCACGTCAGCAGCAATATTTATTTATGCCCATTTTAGATGCTGAATTTACCAAGTTAAGTATCTCTGGCATGTTGGCGACACGAATTAGTTATATCAATGACTTGGCAATGGTTGCTGAGAAATTAGGCATTGATATTGAGTCAGTTCGTCAGGGGATGGCTGCGGATAATCGTATTGGAGGATCTTATCTCTATCCTGGTGCAGGCTTTGGTGGAGAAAACTTTTCACATGATATTCAGACCCTAACGCATACGGTGTCTGGTGTGGGTGCAAATAGCCAACTCCTTGCTCAAGTTTGGGACATTAATGAGCAGCAAAAAGAAGTTTTATTTCGCAAATTATGGAATTATTATCATGGTGATTTAAAAGGGAAAACTGTTGCAATATGGGGCGCTGCATTTAAAGAAAAAACCTCCAGTACGCGACAATCTCCTATTCATGCCATGTTGGCAGCACTATGGGCTCAAGGTGTAAAAGTTAAATTACACGACCCTCAAGCCTTGGAAGAAATTAAAAAAATATATGGTGAGCGACCTGATCTTATATATTGCACAGAGCAATATGAGGCAGTGCAAGATGCACATGCTTTGTGTTTATTGACTGCATGGAAACAATATTGGAGTCCAAATTATACCGAATTGCTTAAAACCATGCAGTATCCACTTATTTTGGATGGGCGCAATATTTATGATCCAGCATATGTGAAGTCTCAAGGTTTTGCATATATGGGGGTAGGACGTTAATGGCTATTAAAACTCAACCCTATACGGTCGAACATTTAGATTCAGTTTTAGGCAGTCTTCATAGTTTGAAAACTGAATTTGAAAATAAGCATTTAACAGAACTCTTTGCTGAAGACCCTCAGCGATTCGAAAAATTCTCTGTAACTTTAGAGCCGGTGGTTTTTGATTTTAGTAAACATAGAGTCAATCAGCCCGTTGTCAAAAATCTAGTCCAGTGGGCACAGACACAAGATTTAACGTTGTGGATGAAACGTTTATTTTCTACTGAAGAAATTAACTATACCGAACAGCGTGCAGCCATGCATTGGGCGCTACGGTTACCTAAAGATGATCAGTCTCATCCTGAATTAGCAGAACAAGTGCATACACAACTTGAGCGTATGTATGCTTTGGTAGAAAAAATTCATGCCGGCCAGTGCCGCGGTGCAACGGGTGAAGTCATTCAAGATGTGGTCAATATTGGTGTCGGAGGGTCAGATTTAGGACCACTGATGGTGAGCCATGCCTTATCTGATTTCAAAAAATCCACATATAAGCCACTCGATGTACATTTTGTTTCAACTATTGATGGTAGTCAGCTTTCAGATTTATTGCATCAACTTCGCCCCGAAACCACGCTGTTTATTATTTCTTCAAAATCGTTCGGGACCATTGATACCTTATCTAATGCGCAAACAGTGCGTTTATGGCTTGAAAAAGCACTTGGTCAAGAATCACAAATTTTAAAGCATCATTTTATTGGCGTATCTACCAAAGCAGATAAAATGACAGAATGGGGTATTGCAGCCGAAAACCAATTTTTGCTCTGGGATTGGGTCGGCGGTCGCTATTCACTTTGGTCATGTATCGGTTTACCGATTGCACTGACAATTGGAGTTGATGGCTTTAAACAACTGTTAGCTGGCGCATATGCGGTAGACCAGCATTTTCAGACGGCACCTTTCGAACAAAATATTCCTGTATTAATGGGCTTATTGGGTGCGTGGAATAATAATTTCCTTGATATTCAGACCCATGCAGTACTGCCATATGATGGGCGTTTGAAATATTTCGCCTCTTATTTGCAGCAGTTAGAAATGGAGTCGAATGGTAAATCGATTCAGCGTAATGGTCAAAAAGTGGATTGGGATACTTGCCCGATTATATGGGGGGAAGTGGGACCAAATGCGCAACATGCTTTTTATCAATTACTGCATCAAGGCAGTCAAGCAGTGAGTTGTGATTTCATTGCGCCAGTGCAGCGCTATCAGGCACAACAATTTACCTATGTCGATAATGCAGAGGCGCTGGTGGAACAGCATCATTTGGCCTTATCCAATTGTTTGGCTCAATCGCGCTTACTGGCATTTGGTAATCAAGCTTTAAATCAACATGAAGTACAAGATTTGCCGGAATATAAACAATATGAAGGCAATCAACCAAGTTCAACCATTTTATTGCAAGAGCTAAATCCATATAGTTTGGGCATGTTGATCGCAATGTATGAACATAAAGTTTTTGTACAGTCGGTGCTTTGGAACATTAACCCGTTTGATCAATGGGGTGTAGAAAAAGGCAAAGAAATTGCCAATCAGCTACTTCCAATATTAAATGGTGATCGAAAGGATATTGCGGATTTAGATGGTTCAACGCAAGGCTTACTACAAATATTATTAGGAAAAACCAATGGCTAAAATTTTAGTAACAGGTGGTGCAGGTTATATTGGTTCACATACTTGTATTCAACTTTTGAGCGCAGGGCATGACGTTGTTGTACTGGACAATTTATCCAACAGTTCTGTCGAATCTTTAGCACGTGTTCAAGCGTTGGCAGCTAAAAAATTAGATTTTGTTGAAGGTGATATTCTCGATCAGCAAATTTTAGATCAAATTTTTAAGCATCATTCTATTGATGCAGTGATTCACTTTGCAGGTTTAAAAGCTGTGGGTGAAAGCCAAAAAGAGCCTCTAAAATATTTTGAAAATAATATCTCAGGTTCTATTAGCTTAGTTAAAGCGATGGAACGTGCCCAGGTTTTTAAATTGGTCTTTAGTTCATCGGCAACAGTCTATGATGAAGCCAATATTTCACCCTTGAATGAAACCATGCCTACAGGTATGCCAAGTAATAACTATGGCTATACCAAACTGATTGTCGAGCAATTACTAGAGAAATTAGCATTAGCAGATGAGCGCTGGTCAATTGCATTGCTGCGTTATTTTAACCCTGTAGGGGCACATCAAAGTGGTCAAATGGGTGAAGACCCACAAGGGATACCCAATAATTTGATGCCTTATGTCACACAGGTGGCAGTCGGCCGTCGTGATAAGTTGTCAATTTTTGGCAATGATTATGACACGGTAGATGGTACAGGTGTGCGTGATTATATTCATGTAGTTGATTTGGCCAATGCACATTTATGCGCATTGAATCATCGTTTAAAAACGCAAGGATGCCGCGCTTGGAATATTGGTACAGGCAATGGGATTTCAGTAAAACAAATTCGAGATACTTTTGAGAAGGTAAATGGTATTGAGATACCCTTTGAATATGTACCTCGTCGAGAAGGTGATGTTGCAACCTCATTTGCTGATAATGCCCGTGCTGTCGCAGAGTTAGATTGGCAGCCTCAATATGGTTTAGAAGATATGTTGAAGGATAGCTGGAACTGGCAAAAGCAAAATCCAAATGGATACAACTAAGATTTAAATTTAGTATGTAAATTCATTAAAGACAGTATGGCAAATTTTGTATTTGTCATACTTCTAACTATTTAACTTAAGTATTGAATCATGTATTGATTGTGCAAAAATGATGATAGATCTTATCTTTTGTTTGAAAAAAATCGTTATCATATGTGAAAGATAAATTGACTGAAATAATATATGAAATATCAATATCTTAGGGTTTTATCATTTGCCATTTTTTCTTCTCTAGCTCTGCCGGTTTACGCTCAAGGGATCATTTTGAATAATGATGGTCTACGTACAGATCTAAATTGGCTGAACCAACAAGGTGTGATTCAAATCAGCACTTCGACTTGGCCATTGAGTGGTGAAGAAATTCAGCGTGCATTATCTACTGCCAAAATTGAAAATAATGCTCAGCAGAAAGTTGTCAGTTCGGTTATGGCAAATTTAGAAGCAGAAAATACCTCTATTAAGCTCGCTTTATTTGCTGAAACAGATCCACAAAACATTCCACAAAAATTTGCAGATGAGCAAAAATCGCAATATCAAGCGGCACTTGAATTGAATGCAGGTGGAACGCAGTGGGATGCAAGACTGCGAGTCAATGCTGAAAAAGATCAAATCATTGACCATGGACAAGATGTAAATGTAGAAGGTTCTTATATTGCAGGAAAATTGTGGAATCAATGGTTGATTGCGGGACAAATCCCAACCTATTGGGGACCTGGACATGAAGGAAGCCTAATCCGTGGTGATGCGAGTCGCCCTGTTTATGGTTTTACTATGCAGCGCGCTGAACAACTAGCATTTGAAACAAAGTGGCTGTCATGGATTGGTCCTTGGCAATATCAAGCCTTTGCAGGTCAATTAGATGATTACCATGCAATTCCAGATGCCAAACTATTAGGGCTGCGTCTAACTGCACAGCCATTGCCGTACTTGGAGCTAGGTGCTTCTCGAATTCTTCAATGGGGAGGTGAAGGGCGGTCAGAAAGTTTTGACTCATTATGGAATGCAATTAAAGGTAATGACAACTTTTATGATGGCGATCTAGATAAGTCTAATCAAATTGCGGGTTTTGATGCACGCCTTAATTTAAACCACTGGAGTGGTGTGCCGATTAGCCTTTATGGGCAATATGTCGGTGAAGATGAAGCTGGGCTTCTTCCTTCAAAAAAAATGTATTTAGCAGGTGTCGATTATTCTTCACAATTGAATAATTTACCTTTGCAGGTGTATGCAGAATGGGCTGATACTCGAACCAATGGAGACGTACAAGGTATTTCCTATAATCACTATATTTATAAAGATGGTTATTACCAACACGGCTTCCCGTTAGGGCATGCCATGGGTGGGGATGGTCAAATGCTAAGTCTCGGTGGAGACATTCGCTTTGATGTTATGAATCGCTTAAATGGTCGAGTAATGATGGCCAAAGTGAATCAGTCAAATTCAATAAATAATCATGCATTTGCGCAAAAAGATGAAATTAAAGCTTTAGATCTTACTTGGACACATTACTTAAAACCAAATGCGCCATTGAAGCTGAATGGATGGGTGAGTGATTCTGATGTCTATGGTCAAGATGCGGGAGTGTCTATCGGAGTCGAAATTCCATTGGATCGTTCATTATTTTAATAAGTTGTCAGCTTAAATAGAATTTCTTTCTAGTTGAGCTAAGAAAAAAACCATTCAACTTAATGAATAAGTTGAATGGTTTTTTTTATTGGAATGCAGAACAATACTAACCTTGAATCAGCTGTGTTAATTCATCGACATAATCTTGCATTGGTTTTGGATTTTGATCTTTTCGGCTTTCAATATTTAAACGTAAAAGTGGTTCAGTATTCGATGCTCGAACATTGAAGCGCCATGCACCAAAATTTAGACTGACACCATCCGTTTCATCAATCGCAGGATTTTGATCGGCAAAGTGATCAAAAATCTTTTGAATGGTGGCTTGAGTATCCGCAACTTTAAAATTGATTTCACCCGAACAAGGGAACTTTTCAATCATACCTTCAACCAGTGAAGACAATGTTTGCTGGGTTTCTGAGAGTACAGAAATTGCCAATAACCAAGGAATCATACCACTGTCACAGTAAGCAAAATCACGGAAGTAATGATGTGCTGACATTTCACCGCCATACACTGCATTGTGCTCACGCATTTTTTCTTTAATGTATGAATGCCCTGATTTAGACTGAATCGCTTCACCTTGATATTGTTCAATCACATCAAAGGTATTCCAAACCAGACGAGGGTCATGCACAATTTTCTCACCAGATTGTTTCAGTAAGAACGCTTGTGCCAATAGACCGACAATATAATAGCCTTCAATGAATTGACCTTTTTCATCAAATAAGAAGCAGCGGTCAAAGTCACCATCCCACGCGATACCCATATCTGCATGATGGTCAATCACCGCATTACGGGTGCTGTCACGGTTTTCAACTAAAATCGGGTTGGGAATACCATTCGGGAAAGTACCATCAGCATCATTGTGAATTTTCACAAATTCAACAGGAATGTTAAGTTGTTTGAACTTTACTTCAATGGCATCGACCACATGACCAGCCGCGCCATTGCCCGCATTCATGACCAATTTAAGTGGGCGAATTTTGGCAGGATCAATATAAGACATTAAATGATCAATATATTCAGGAAGAATATTGTATTTTTCAGTTTTGCCTTTAGTGATAACTTCATTAAAGTTGCCTGATTCAGCCAATAAGCGAATTTCTTTTAACCCTGAATCGGCTCCAATCGGACGTGCATTTTCGCGGACCAATTTCATGCCGTTATAGTCCATCGGGTTGTGGCTTGCCGTGATTTCGATCCCACCTTGAACATCTAGATGAAAGGCACCGAAATAGACTTCTTCAGTCCCCGTCATACCTAAATCTAATACATCAACACCCGCATCATTCAGACCTTTGATGGTGGCTTGTTTTAAATCTTCACTGCTGAGACGGATGTCGCAGCCCACAACCACTGTTTTAGGTTGATAAATTTGCCCATAGGCACGGCCAATTTTATAGGCAATCTCTTCATTGAGTTCTGTACCAAGTTTGCCGCGAATGTCATAGGCTTTAAAACAAGTAAGCATTGTCATGTTATTTCCAAATATAGAAAAAAAGGCTGGAAATTCCAGCCCTTGATCAAAAATTATTATTCCACCGTCACAGACTTCGCCAAGTTACGTGGCTGATCGACATCTGTTCCACGCAGCACTGCAACATGATAAGAGAGTAATTGCACGGGTACGCTGTATACGATTGGTGACAAGATTTCATTCACACTTGGCACATAAACCACGTGTTGACGATCTTTGGCTTTAATACCGCTATTCTCATCTGCAAAGACAAACAACTCACCACCACGCGCTTGCACTTCTTCCATATTCGATTTGAGTTTATCCAACATGTCATCTTGTGGAGCAAGAATCACCACAGGCATATCATTGTCAACCAGTGCCAATGGACCATGTTTTAACTCACCAGCCGCATAGCCTTCAGCATGGATGTATGAAATCTCTTTGAGTTTCAAAGCACCTTCAAGAGCGATAGGGAACTCAGTTCCACGACCCAAGAATAGGCAGTGATTTTTTTCAACAAATAATTCTGATAGACGTAGAATCTCAGCATTATTTTGTAAAGTATCTAAAATCACCTTAGGCGTATGCCACAAGTCTGCAATAATTTCAGCAATTTGAGTTTCAGAAATGGTCTGCTTAATTTGCCCCATTTTTAGAACTAAAAGCATGAGTGCTGCAAGCTGCGTAGTAAATGCTTTGGTCGAAGCTACACCAATTTCAGGGCCTGCAAGAGTCAACAAGCTGTAGTTGGTTTCACGGACCATTGAAGACGTCGCAACGTTACAAATAGTCATGGTGGTAATGTCTAAGCCTTTAGCAGCAGCACGCTTTTGTGTATCACGCAGTGCAGCTAAAGTATCGGCTGTTTCACCTGATTGAGAAATACACACATAGAGGGTGTTATTCACAATCACAGGCGAACGATAACGGAATTCACTGGCAATTTCGACTTGGCAAGGCACATCAATCAGTTGTTCAAACCAATATTTGGCAATCATGCCGGCATGGTAGCTAGTACCACAAGCGATGATTTGCACTTGTTGAATTTGGCTGAAATCTTGAGCTGCATTGGCAAGGAAATCATCACGAAGCGCATTACCATTTAATGCTTGTGAAATCGTTTGCTTAATCGCTTCAGGCTGCTCATAAATTTCTTTGAGCATATAGTGTTTATATTCACCTTTTGAAGCATTGCTTACAGTCGCATCAAGCTCTTTGATTGGACGATTCACCAATTTACCATCGACGAATACTTCAATAGTATTACGTGTCAAACGTGCAATATCACCTTCTTCAAGGTAGATAAAACGGTTGGTAATTGGTAAAAGTGCCAATTGATCCG
Source organism: Acinetobacter sp. YH01020 (assembly GCF_013420275.1). NCBI lineage: Bacteria > Pseudomonadati > Pseudomonadota > Gammaproteobacteria > Moraxellales > Moraxellaceae > Acinetobacter > Acinetobacter sp. YH01020. The sequence goes on along the minus strand of NZ_VOYN01000005.1, from coordinate 55,233 downwards.
AGCTAATAAAGTTCTCGCCAATACCGACACCAATCACGAGAGGTGAACCTTCACGCACCGTGATTAATTCATCAGGATGGTCGGTATGTACGATACCCAGTGCATAAGCACCTTTGAGTTGAGGTACGACACTTTTAACCGCTTCTAAAAGACTCGGGGTGCTTTTTAAAGCGTCATTGACTAAATGTGCAACAACTTCTGTATCTGTTTGTGATGTAAAGACATAACCAAGCGCTTCAAGATCATCTTTAAGCTCTTGATAGTTTTCAATAATACCATTGTGAACAACAGCAACATTACCTGAAATATGCGGATGGGCATTATTTTCAGTCGGTTTACCATGGGTTGCCCAGCGCGTATGTGCAATACCGACCGAACCTGCGATATCTGCTTCTTCAACGGCTTGTTCAAGATTTGCAACTTTACCTACGCGACGTTCACGTAGAACATGGCCTTTATTAATCAGCGCTAAACCCGCAGAGTCATAGCCACGATATTCAAGACGCTTTAAGCCTTCAATTAAAATATTGGTAATACTACGTTCTGCAACGCCACCGACAATACCGCACATAATTTAATCCTCTTATTTCTTCAATTTTTGGGGACGTTGATAGTTTTCTTTGGCAAATTGCTTCGAACGTTCTACCGCAAGGCTATTGTCTGCCACGTCACGTGTAATGGTTGAGCCAGCACCCACTGTTGCACCATGACCAATGGTGACAGGAGCGACTAATGAGCTATTTGAGCCGATGAAGGCTGAGTCACCGATAATGGTTTTAAATTTGTTTGCGCCATCATAGTTGCAGGTAATGGTACCTGCGCCAATGTTTGAACCTGCGCCGACTTCTGCATCACCTAAATAGGTAAAGTGGTTGGCTTTTGAGCCTAACCCGACAGTGGTATTTTTAACTTCAACAAAGTTACCAATATGTACTTCTGCAGCTAATTTTGCGCCAGGGCGTAAACGTGCAAATGGACCGATTTGAGCGTCTTCACCAACAATGGCACTGTCAAAAACGCTATATGGTTGAACTTTAGTGCCTGCCGCAATCTTGGAGTTTTTAATGATACAACCTGCACCAATTTCAACGTTATCACCGAGTTCAACATCACCTTCAATAATCACGTTGATATCGATACGGACATCTTGACCAACAGTCAGTGTGCCACGTAAGTCGAAACGTGCAGGATCAATCAGGTGAACGCCTTGTTGCATCAGTTGTTTAGCTTGGAATGCTTGAAATTCACGCTCAAGGGCTGCCAATTGTACGCGGTCATTGACACCTTCCACTTCGAATGCACGCTCTGGTTCAACAGATGCAACTTCGAGACCGTCGGCAATCGCCATGGCAACGATATCGGTCAGGTAATATTCACCTTGCGCATTATTATTGCTTAATTTTGGTAACCATTCATGCAATTTGGCATTGCTTACTGCATAAATACCGGTATTAAATTCTTTGATTTTACGTTGTTCTTCAGAGGCATCTTTGTGTTCAACAATGGCTTGAATTTTGCCATTTTCACGAACAATACGCCCGTAACCTGTCGCATCATTAACCGTTAAGGTTACTAAACCTATACCTGTTTGAGCAGATGCATCTAATAGTTTTTGTAATGTTGCTTCAGTGATGCAAGGCACATCACCCGAGAGAATCAAAGAAATCCCAGTTTTTGCTAGGACAGGCAGAGTCACTTTGACTGCATGGCCTGTACCCAATTGTTCTGCTTGTTCAACCCATTTGACATTTTCATGTGCAAACGCGTTTTGTACCAATTCACCGCCATGCCCATAGATGGTAATTATTTCTTCTGCATTTAGTTTTTTCGCCGTGTTGATGACATGACCGAGCAGCGGTTGTCCTGCGAGGGATTGTAAAACTTTGGGTAAACGTGAACGCATACGTGTTCCTTTACCTGCAGCAAGAATAATAACGCTAGTAGACATGTTTAATCCTAGGTGTTTCTATTACATAGACACAATATAAAAATAAATACAGATGCAAAGTGCGGCCCAAAGACCCGCAATGATGTCGTCGAACATGATGCCAAAGCCACCACCGACTTGACGGTCAATGACACGAATAGGCCACGGTTTCCAGACATCAAATAAACGGAATAACGCAAAACCAATCAATGCCCAAGTCCAGCTCATTTGCCCAAGATATAAAATTGGGAGGAAGGTAATGGACTGACCGGCAAATTCATCCCATACGATGCGACCATCGTCATGAACACCCATGACTTTGGCGGTTTGACCACAAATATAGATCCCAATAATCGACATGATGATCATGACTATAATGGAGTTGAAAAAGCCGATTGCAAGCCAACCTGGAATAAACAACAAAGCAAAAGCAGAGCCAAAGGTGCCCGGTGCTTTGGGTGCAAGACCCGAACCAAATCCCACGCCACAAAAGGCGATGACTCGGTTAAACCAAGACATGGATTTAAAGTTAATGGCTGGCTTATGCAAAATGCTGGTATCCCTTAAATTTTATGACTTGGTCAACACCGTGGTTGTTATAACGGATTCCCAAATTAGGGGTGATTTGACCGATTTTACTAATGTTTGCATCTAATTCTAGTTGCAGAAGTTTTTTATAATTCTGCGGACTTATTGTAAAGCATAACTCGTAGTCATCTCCACCCGCGAGGGCGTATTGCCACTGCTTTTCTTGTTGTAATTGTTTTACATCGTGATCGATAGGAAGTTGATCTAATTCAATTTCTGCACCGACGTTTGAAGCGGCGAGGATATGTCCTAAATCTTGTGCGAGCCCATCAGAGACATCAATCATACTGTTGGCTAAGCCTTTGAGCTGTTGGCCCAGTAAGCAACGGGGTGTGGGATAATCTAAACGGTGCTGTAAGCGATGACCTAAATGGTTTAAGCCAAATGCTGCGTCACCGACTTGTCCGCTGACGCAGATATAATCACCGATTTGGGCACCTGAACGCGGGACGGCTTGTCCCGATTCAACCCAGCCGAGGGCTGTGACTGAAATCGTCAGATGAGGACTTTGTGTGGTATCACCACCAATTAAACTCACACCAAATTGATCGCAACAATCATATAAACCCTGACTAAAGCCTTTGAGCCAGTCATGATCAATTTGGGGTAGGCTCAATGCCAATAAAATACTGTGTGGTTTGGCACCCATTGCAGCAATGTCAGAGAGGTTGACAGCAACAGATTTCCAGCCGATGGCATGTGGTTTTGTGTCGAGAGGGAAGTGACGTCCAGCAACCAGTGTATCAGCACAGATGACCAATTGTTGCTGTGGAGGAGGGGTGAGCAAGGCTGAGTCATCACCGACCCCTAAATCGACAGAATTAATATTCTGACGATTAAAATAGGTATCAATGATCGAGAACTCAGCCATACAACGTACTACTTAAAAAATTAATTAGCTTGTTGTTTTTCTGCTGCACGCAATGTAGTCGCTAAACGATCCAATACACCATTGATGTATTTATGGCTGTCTGCACCGCCAAAATGTTTAGCTAACTCGATCGCTTCATCTAACACGACGCGATATGGAATCTCAAGATGTTCTTTGAGTTCATATGCACCAAGACGAAGTGTTGCAAGTTCAACACCATCTAAAGCGTCTACTTCACGATCGAGTACAGGGATTAAAAGCGCATCCAATGCTTCATGATTGGCAACAACCTCGGTCAATAACTCGTGGTAATAGCCGAGGTCGACCTTGTGCATGGCATTATCCACACGTGTACGTGCTTCAATCTCATGGACAGGATTGCGGCTCATTTGCCATTCATAAATTCCTTGTACAGCAAAGCGACGTGCTTTACGTTTTGCTGCATAAGTTGCTTGAAGTGTTTGCGACATAGCGTTAAATAGCCTTTAACAAGTTAACCATTTCAATAGCAGTCAAGGCAGCTTCACTACCTTTATTGCCTGCTTTTGTACCTGAGCGTTCAATCGCTTGTTCAATACTATCCGTAGTCAATACACCATTAATTACTGGTAAGCCAGTGTCTAGACCAACAACGCCTAAACCTTTGGCACATTCGCCAGCAACAAAATCGAAGTGAGGCGTGCTACCACGAATCACTGCGCCAAGCGCGATGATGGCATCGAAACGACCTGAAGCTGCAAGTTTCTTCGCAACCACAGGAAGTTCCCAAGCACCCGGTGCATGAACAACAGTGATATTATCCTCTGATACGCCATGACGTTTCAATGTATCAACGGCACCTTCTAGCAAATGTTCAACAACAAAGCTATTAAAACGACCAACTAAAATCGCATAACGGTCTTCGTTCGCGAGATGTAACATACCTTCAATACGGCGAACTGCCATAGCAACCTCGATTATTTCTCTGATGTTTGATTTGCGGTGATGTATTCCACCACTTCTAAGTTAAAACCTGATAATGCATTAAAGCGTAATGGCGAGCTAAGAAGCTTCATTTTTTCCACGCCTAAATCACGTAAAATTTGTGCACCCACACCAATGGTTTGATACTGCTGAGACAGTGCCGCATTGGATTTAACATTTTTCGGTGCAGTTAAATTTTCTAAAGCAGGGCCTAAGTCCTGTAAATGACGCTGACCAATCCATACTAAAACACCACGATCGCTGGATGCGATTTCTTTGAGTGCTTTATCGAGATTCCACGCCGGAGCACCATCTTGTTTATTGAGTTTTAATAAGTCACGAACTGGGCTGAAACCATGTACACGGACTGTGGTTACGCCATCTTTAGGCTGGCCTTTCACCAGTGCCAAATGAATGTCCGGGTTGCCGATTTCACGATAACGATAGAGATCAAACACACCGTATTCAGTATCTATAGTTTGCTGGTCAATACGCTCAACCGTTTGCTCATTGGTCATACGGTAATGGATCAGATCAGCAATGGTGCCAATTTTCAGACCATGCTTTTCAGCAAACACTTCAAGGTCTGGGCGACGTGCCATAGTGCCGTCTTCATTGATGATTTCACAAATCACAGATGCGGGTTCTAGGCCAGCTAAACGAGATAAGTCACAACCGGCTTCAGTATGACCGGCACGGTGTAGGACACCACCAGGCTGTGCCATCAGCGGGAAAATATGGCCTGGCTGTACGATGTCAGCCGGTTTAGCATGTGCTGCCACCGCCGTTTGAATGGTATGTGCACGTTCAGCAGGTGAGATGCCTGTTGAAATGCCATTTGCTGCTTCAATCGACAAGGTAAAGTTGGTGCCGTGCTGTGCACCATTGGCATCTACCATGAGTGGTAGATTTAACTGTTGGCAACGCTCTTTGCTGAGCGTTAAGCATACAAGACCACGCGCATGCGTAATCATGAAGTTGATATCTTCAGGGCGTACGTGGGTCGCAGCGATAACAAGGTCGCCTTCATTTTCACGATCTTCATCATCCATCAGGATGACCATTTTTCCTGCACGAATATCAGCTACGAGCTCTTCAACAGTATTGAGCGGCATCAATCTTCACCTTTTTGTTTGTCTCGAATGACATTTACTTGCATTGATTGTTGCATAGTCTAACGTTTTTTTGCGTTCTTTGCCTATGCTTATCATTTTCCTTTAATGGCTCATTGTTATACACAGTCGTCAGAACCTTGAAAAGAGGACTTTATTTGAATTGTGCCATTTATGCCCAATCTTTAAGCGATTGAAAAGCATAAAAATTGGCAACCTTATACGGATATTGAATAATTAAGCCAAAGGGAGCTGACAGTTTATCGGAAGCGTTTAATCGCATAACTACATGAAGGATCACATAAAATAATCGTCATTTATGCAGCTGAGTGTGCAGCTAAATAATCTTGAATGATCATTTTATTGGCCTGCAAAATGCTTTTTTGTAATTCGGGATCATGCATTGCCCGTGCAATTAAAACCGCACCGACCAGTTGGGACATTATGGCCCAAGCTTTTTCTTCACTCGCCAAATGTGCGCTAAATAAAGCATGACCGCGCAGTAATTCCTTTTCATAGGCCTGTTTAATCGTGTCATCTGCGCGAGCTACTTCGGTCGCAAGTGTCGGCAAAACACAGCCTTGTTCAGGATGTTCAAGGTGGGAAGGGGTTAAGTAACGGTCTAATTCAAAATTAATCCAGTCGGCTGCATTATGATGCGGGTTGCTTTGCCACATGTTAAAGCTTTGCTGCAATTCATATTCAACCAATGCTCTGAGTAAATCCTGTTTTGACGAAAAATGTGAATAGAATGCGCCACTAGTTACACCTGCAGCTTTCATTAAGCCGTCAACACCTGTTGCAGCAAAGCCATTTTTTTTCGCAATTTGCCCCGTAATGTTGAGCAATTCTTGTCGTTTTTGTTGTTTGTATTCGGGTTTATAGCGCATGTACATGACCCTAAAAAATTATGATTGACGATAAATTCATCATAACATAGTATTCGTTATAGTAACGATCGTTATTCAATAAAATTGTTCGCAAATGGAATATAAAAACTATCCAGCACGAGGAGATCGTCATGGAAAATAATCATATATCTAAGCCTGTCAAAGGTGTGGCATTGATCATTGGTGCAGGAGATGCCACCGGCGGTGAAATTGCCAAACGCTTTGCTCGTGGTGGTTATACCGCATGTATGACGCGGCGTAATGTCGACAAATTACAGCCCTTAATTGCTGAAATTCAAGCGCAGGGAGGGACTGCTTTTGGCTTTGGTTCAGATGCTCGAAAAGAAGAGCAAGTGATTGAACTCATCGAGCACATTGAATCAAACATTGGCCCGATTGAGGTCATGGTCTTTAATATTGGTGCCAATGTGCCATGTAGTATTTTGGAAGAAACTGCACGTAAATATTTCAAAATATGGGAAATGGCATGTTTCTCGGCATTTTTAACGGGTCGGGAAGTGGCGAAGCGCATGGTGAGCCGTGAATCTGGCACAATTATTTTTACGGGTGCGACGGCTGGGGTTCGTGGTGCCGCAGGCTTTGCCGCTTTTGCTGGCGCAAAACATGCGCTTCGTGCCTTGGCACAAAGCATGGCGCGTGAACTTGGGCCTAGAAATATTCATGTGGCGCATGTGGTGGTTGATGGGGCGATTGATACCGACTTTATTAAAGAGACTTTTCCCGATTTGTACGCAAAAAAAGCGCAAGATGGTATTTTAAATCCAGTACATATTGCAGAAAATTATTGGCATCTCTCACAGCAACCACGAGATGCATGGACGCATGAATTAGATCTGCGACCGTGGATGGAACGCTGGTAAGCACTGATTTAAAAATATTAGGACAAACAAGCAAAAAAAGGACGAAAAAAATGAAAGTCATTGAATTTTATTTTGATGTCGGCAGCCCATATAGCTACATTGGATTTCACCGTATTCAGCACATTGCTGAGCAATATCAGGCAGAGATTATCTGGAAACCGATGTTATTGGGTGGAGTGTTTAAAGCTACTGGCAACAGTAGTCCGATGGCTGTGCCTGCCAAGGCACGTTATTCCATGATCGATCTTCAACGTTGGGGAAAGTTATGGCAGATACCAGTACAGATGAATCCGTATTTTCCAATCAATACTTTGCAGTTGATGCGTTTGATAACCGCAGTCCAATTATTTCAGCCTGAAGTATTTCTCAATGTACTGACGGGTATTTTTAACGCAATGTTTGGTCAGCCACGCAATTTAAATGATCTCAATGAATTAATTCAATTGATGCAAGAGCTTGGATTGGAGGTAGCGCAGGTTAAATCATGGCTTGAAGATGAAAAAGTAAAGTCTGAGCTTAAAGTTATTACCGAAGAAGCCATTGCACGTGGTGTGTTTGGGGCGCCAAGTTGGTTTGTCGATGATGAGTTATATTGGGGTGTTGATCATTTACATTTTGTTGAGGCGGCTTTACAGGCTTCATCACGATCAGCCTAATTGGACGAATACTTGAGTGAATGCTACTGAATATGAACACCAGTTTTAGGACGGGAATGCAGAAGTTATTGTAGATGTAAGTAAAATTATAGAATGGATCATGGCTGATTGTCTTACTTACATCTACTTTTACTCAGCTTTCATTTGTATTGAGTCTTATTTTTGGCGTACTAACTTAAAAAACTTAAGCTTTATTCCGTATATAAATAATGCTGACATTTGGTGCAATTTACGGTGCATGAATCGCTTGCATAAATACCTTTACGAAAGAATCGTTTATTGCCGCAAAAGATACAGATAAATTCATCTTTATGATTTTTAGCGCTTGGTAGCTCTTGGTAAACGAGTCTTAATCCATTGTCTTTATAACGATAATTTCGACCATAAATTTGTTTAGCAAGCCAATAGTCCAAACTTGTAAATTTTATGGCAATACAACTGATGATACAAAAAGGAAATAGCCATATAGATTCAAATGCTTTGGAAACAGACGCCCAACCTGAAAATACACTTGTGAAAGTAAAAAACATGACCGCGAAAGCACCAAAGAAGAAAAGATAGAATACTTTGCTTTGGAAAGAGCTTAATTTGTTTAAGTATTTGAGATGATGTTCATAGGTCGAAATATCATCTTGGTTGGGCACAAATGCTGGATAACGTGCTTGCTTAGGTTTGTCTGACACTTGATCACCAAATGAATGACCACAGGCACTACAAAAGTGATGTTGTACTAATGCTTTTTCTCCACAGGAGACACAATATTTCATAGCTATTTAAATATTTTTAATTAATAAAGTTATTTGTTTAGCAAGCATAAGAAAATTTGCAGCTTTTTAAAAGAAATTTTAATGAATTCTTTGAAGAGGCTTCTAACAAAAAAAGCGAACCGAAGTTCGCTTTTTGTTTTTCAATATTCAGACTTAGAAGAAGCCCATTGGCTTGGTGTCATAGCTCACCAACAAGTTTTTGGTTTGTTGATAATGATCAAGCATCATTTTGTGGTTTTCACGGCCAATCCCTGATTTTTTGTAGCCACCGAATGCTGCGTGTGCAGGGTAGATATGATAACAGTTGGTCCATACACGACCTGCCTGAATAGCACGACCCGCACGATAAGAAGTATGCGCTGAACGTGACCAAACCCCTGCACCTAGACCATAAATGGTGTCATTGGCAATTTTAATGGCATCATCAAAGTCTTTAAAGGTTGCTACTGAAAGCACAGGGCCGAAGATTTCTTCTTGGAAAATCTTCATGTCATTGGTGCCTTTAAAAATGGTTGGTTCAATATAAAAACCTGTACCGACTTCATTACGTGGATCACCACCAGTAATGAGCTGTGCGCCTTCATTTTTACCTGTAGCGATACAGCCCAAGATTTTATCTTGCTGCTCTTGCGATGCTTGTGCGCCAATCATAGTGTCGGTATCTAAAGGATGACCAGTCTTAATACGTTTGACACGCTCGACAGCCATTTCCAAGAATCGATCAGCAATGCTTTCCTGTACCAAAGCACGTGAAGGACAGGTACAGATTTCACCTTGGTTCAGCGCAAACATGGCAAAACCTTCGAGCGTTTTATCTAAGAACTCATCGTCTTTGTCCATGATGTCTTCAAAGAAGATATTTGGTGATTTTCCGCCAAGTTCTAAAGTCACAGGAATGATATTTTCAGTCGCATATTGCATGATCATTTGACCCACAGCGGTTGAACCGGTGAAGGCGATTTTTGAGATGCGTGGATTGGTCGCCAATGGACGACCGACTTCAACACCATAACCATTCACAATATTCAGCACGCCCGGTGGGAGTAGATCTTGAATGAGTTCAGCCAAGACCAAGATGCTGACAGGCGTTTGCTCCGCAGGTTTCAACACGATGCAGTTACCCGCAGCCAATGCTGGAGCAAGTTTCCAAGCCGCCATCAAGATTGGGAAATTCCACGGAATAATTTGACCGACCACACCAAGTGGTTCATGGAAATGGTAAGCAATAGTATTTTCATCAATTTCAGAAATGCCGCCTTCTTGGGCACGGATACAGCCGGCAAAATAACGGAAGTGATCGATACAAAGTGGAATATCAGCGGCTAAGGTTTCACGAATCGGTTTACCGTTGTCCCATGTTTCTGCAACTGCAAGGAGCTCTAGGTTTTCTTCAAGTCGATCGGCAATTTTTAATAAAATATTTGAGCGTGTCGTTGGGGAAGAGGCGTTCCATTGGGCTTTGGCTTTATGCGCTGCATCCAAAGCCAATTCGATATCTTCAGCAGAAGAACGTGGCACTTTGGTAAAAACTTTACCGTCTACAGGGGAGATATTTTCAAAGTATTCACCTTTCACTGGCGCGACCCATTGGCCACCAATCAGGTTTTCATACTGAGCTTTAAACTGAACTTTTGAACCGGGTTGATTAGGATCGACATAACGCATATGAATTTTCCTTTGCTTGTTTATTATGATCTTGTTGGGCTGCCCATCTGTGGCAATCTACAGCTTTGGTATAAGGTACTTTTGTACATTATTTGATTAGCATAGCCTGTATAAGGTTGGAAAAAGGTTGGAGACAAGAAGGTTTACAATATTTTTTTTCAGTCTTAAAAACAAAAGCTGGGAAACGGATTTTTAGTCATGAATTGTTGTGAGAATAATGAATGATGATACAGAAGGATTTATCTGAAAAACGACAGAATGTCGAACGGTTAAGGCAGGGCATGAGTCTGTCAAAGCAGCAAAGCTCGCAATTGAATGAGAGCATTGCGAGTTCTTGGCAGCGATCGGCGCAGGCGGAAATTCCGGAAAACCGGAGTGCTGCGCCTTTGGTGAATTTAAGTCCTCAGAGTCAACAGCAGTCGGCATTGCATCACGCGTTGCAACATTGTGCCGAAGATTTAAAACACATTGCCGAACAATCGTCGATGGTACTTGCCGTAGGCGATGTGGGGAGCACGATTATTTGGAGTGCGTCGAGTCGGCAAATGCAAAGTGCTGCGGAAAGTGTGCATTTTATTGCAGGTGGGCAATGGCGCGAAGAATTGGTCGGCACCAATGCATTAGCGTTGTCTTTAAAAACCCAACAGTCGAGTTGTGTGTTTTCAAATGAACATTACATGCCATCAGTACATGAATGGGTCTGCTATGCAGCACCGATTATCGATCCACATACGCAGCAAATTTTGGGCGTGGTTGATTTATCCACCGTGTGGAAAAACCACAATAGTTTAGGGCTACTTGCGGCTGAACGCTGCGCTTCGATTATTCAATCGGCTTTACTCGATTTTCAAAAACAGCATTTGTATATTCGGGCCTTTGCTGTGCCGCAAGTGTTATTTAATGGCAAAGTGATGGTGCTGACCCCGCGGCAAATAGAAATTTTGACCATCTTGGCGCTATGTCCGCAAGGCATGACCTTAGATACTTTGCATCAAGCCTTATATGGTGAACGTAAGGTGAGTGTTGGGACTTTAAAAGCGGAAATGTCGCAGCTACGCGATATTTTGGGTGGCATGTTAGGCTCAAGACCCTATCGCTTATTGGCGCAAGTCGAAGCCGACTTTTTACAAGCCGAGCAAGCTTTAGATGCAGGTTATCTCGATTCTGCATTAAAACTGTGTTCAGGGGTTTTCTTGGCCAAAACCGAAAGTCCTTTTTTAGGGGCATGGCGTGATTGTCTTGAGTCACGATTAAGCCAAGCGATTTTTAATGCCAAAGAAACGGATGTTCTACTCAAACATGTCGCGCGTTTCCCTGAAGCTATCGATGCGGTTGAACGCCTGATCGAGCTGATGCCCAGATCACATCCCGTACATCAGACTTTGTTGAAACTAAAACAGTAATTTGCAATGTGATTCAGGCTATTAAAGGCCTTTATTGGCCAGCCATTGAAAGAGCTTGGTATAGACTTGTTCTCGCGCGGTTTTTTCCGAAAGTACTAAATCATGCAAGCCATTGTGAATGCTTTGAATGGTGACATCGCCTTGAATTTTCTTGGCATATTTTTGGATATCTTTTACACCCAAAATCACATCACTGGTCTGCGCTGCTTTACCCCATTTTTTGGGATTTTTAGTTTGATGCGAGTGCATGACCAAGACAGGTACATCTAGGCTGACACCTCGGTGGATCTCCTTTTGAGCCTCATAAATTGTCCGTACAAAACTTAAATACACCATTGGGTAGCGGGTCTTTTTCCAGTCTAAATTGAAGTCCCATTCACCCTTGAGTTCACGGTGTAAGCTGGCGGTGTACCATTTATTCAGTTCACTTGGAAATTTTAAATTGGGAAAGGTTTTTGCCAATTTACTGAGCTGTGGAATACCCAGTGCGCGTTTCACTGGATTCATGTTGAAATCATAAAATGGGCTATTGACCCAAAGGGCTTGAATTAAAGGATGATTTTGATGATGCGCCGCATACAAGGTGGTAGTTAAGCCTCCCGTTGAATGACCACAGAGCAGTAAGGCATCATGACCTTCATCAGCAATGATCGCTAAGGCTTGATCTATTTCGGCATCATATTCAGACAGTGCATGCACATTATAGTATTTTTGATGCGGGCGGATTGAGCGGCCATATTTTCTTAAATCTAAGGCATAAAAGTCGAAACCGTGCCGATTAAAGCGTTCGGCCATTTCGGTTTGGAAAAAATAATCGATAAAGCCATGGATATAGAGCACCGCTTTGGAGGTGGGGGCCGCTGCTTTTTTGCGAACCAGTGTGGCAACCACAGGGCCTTCATAATCATCAGGGAAGGTCAGCGTGGCTTGTTCATAGCCTGCGCCCAAAATGTCAGGCTGATACTGAATTGGTGAATGGCTCATTATTATACTCATCAATATTATTGGACATTATGCTTTATCCTTGATGAGCCATGAGCTTTTGTCAAATGAATAATCGATGCTGATTTACGAACTAAAAAAAGAGTGACCTCAGTATGAAAGCGACCAATCTATAGTCGCTTTCCTGAAATAAAAGGTGAAATGGATTCAGTTGAGCCTACATCACCAGACTCAAAGGGTAATGTAGGCACTTGGGTCACTTAAACATGAAGACTTTTTGGGCTTAACTTAAACTGCTGCTTTGAAGTCGACGACAGAAGCATTGGCTTTAAGCGCTGCCTTGAAAATATCAACCACTTGAGCATGATTCGCTTTACGTGGATTGGTCAGCATGCAGGCATCTTTTTGCGCATTTTCAGACATGATGCTGAGGTCTTGTTCTTTCACACCGAGTTCGGAAAGACTCGATGGAATGCCAATCGAAGCAGACAGTTCACGGATTGCTGCAATCGCTGCATAAGCCGCTTCAGTTACGGTTAAACCATCGGTTGGCACACCCATGAGCTGCGCGATACGTGCATAGCGGTCAGGGCAGGCGATCAGGTTGAATTCGCAAACATGTGGTAACAGCACGGCATTACATACGCCATGTGGCAAGTTGTAGAAGCCGCCGAGTTGGTGGGCCATCGCGTGGACATAACCTAAAGAGGCATTGTTAAAAGCCATTCCTGCTAAGTACTGTGCATAGCTCATCGCATCACGTGCTTCTAGGTTTTCGCCATTGGCTACGGCAGGGCTGAGCCATTCACTGATCATTGCAATGGCCTTTTCAGCACAAGCATCGGTAATGGGATTGGCTGCTGTAGACACATAAGCTTCGACCGCATGCGTTAAGGCATCCATACCGGTTGCTGCAGTGAGCGCCGCAGGTTTCGCAATCATCAGCTTCGGGTCATCAATGGCGATAAGAGGGGTACAACGCCAATCGACAATCGCCATTTTAACGTGGGTGTCAGTATTGGTAATGATACAGAAACGGGTCATTTCTGATGCCGTACCTGCGGTGGTATTAATCGCAATGAGTGGAGTCATTGGGACTGTACTTTTATCGATGCCTTCATAGTCACGAATATGACCACCACCCGCAGTGACTAAGCCAATGCCTTTGGCACAGTCATGAGAAGAGCCGCCACCGAGAGAGACAATAAAATCACAGCCATTGTCATTATAGGCATCTACACCGCTATGCACGTTGGTGTCAGTTGGGTTGGGTTCTGCGCCCGGGAAGATGTGACTTTCTACGCCAGCTTCAGTTAAATATGCGGCAATGGTGTCTGCCACACCAAATTTGTATAGACCGGCATCGGTCACGATAAGCGCTTTCTTTGCGCCAAGATTTTGCGCTTTTGCACCAATTTCTTTAGCACAGCCGGGGCCAAAAAGTGAAACACAAGGGATGTAAAAACCGTTTGTTTGATCTGCAATATTTTTAAAAGCCATGGTGCGATTCCTTCTACCATTCATTGTCATTTGTTATGGGTGATACTCACCTAAACTGAGTATTGCGAGGGATGTTTTAAATTCACACCTACCAAAGACCTACCAAATTTAGGGCTTTGTATTGAGTTTATTTAATTGACTGAAATTTAATCATTAATTATTTTTGCTATTTTCTAAAATTCGCTAAAAGTCGTATATGTTTAAGCCAAAATAGGCGTTGCGATGATTGGATGCATGATCGAGTTATCAGATTATAAAATCTAACTAAAACTACTATCAATTTACTAAATGCCCCAAAGCGCTCGAATCAGGATAGGCTATAACAAATAACGAGATAGTCACTTTTGTGCATTTCGCTTTTTGCAGTGCGAAACAAAAGATTAATTAAACGAGTTAAATAATGCCTAGTGAAAATTTGAAAACGAAACGTCCTTTATATATTCCTTATGCCGGAAATACACTTTTAGAACTCCCACTTTTAAATAAAGGCTCTGCGTTTAATGAAGATGAACGTAAGAGCTTTAATTTGCACGGTTTAATTCCACACGTCACAGAAAGCATTGAGGAGCAAAGTCAGCGTTCTTATCAGCAATATTGTGCATTTAATAGTGATATCAATAAGCATATTTACCTGCGTAATATTCAAGACACCAACGAGACGCTGTTCTATCACTTAATTGAAAACCACCTCAGTGAGATGATGCCGATCATCTATACACCAACAGTGGGTGAAGCTTGTCAGCGCTTTTCAGATATTTACCGTCGTCATCGTGGGATCTTTATTTCATATCCTGACCGTGATCATATTGACCAAATTATTCATAACGTGAATAAAAAGAACGTGAAAGTGATCGTGATTACGGATGGTGAACGTATTCTTGGATTAGGTGACCAAGGCATTGGGGGGATGGGGATTCCAATTGGTAAGTTGTCGCTCTACACCGCATGTGGTGGGATCAGTCCAGCTTATACATTGCCGATTACTTTAGATGTCGGAACCAATAACCAACAGCTGTTGAATGACCCGATTTATATGGGATGGAGTCAGCCTCGTATCAGCGGTGAAGAATATTATCAATTTGTCGATGACGTGATTAAAGCCATACAACAACGTTGGCCTAAAGCGCTGATTCAATTTGAAGACTTTGCACAAAAAAATGCGATGCCTTTACTGGAAAAATATCGCGATAAAATTTGCTGCTTCAATGACGATATTCAAGGGACAGCAGCAGTGTCTGTCGGAAGTTTAATAGCAGCATCACGCGCAGCAGGTAAACAGCTCAAAGATCAAATCGTCACCTTCTTAGGGGCGGGTTCAGCAGGTTGTGGGATTGCAGAACAGATCATCAAGCAAATGGTGGCGGAAGGTTTAACCGATGCTCAAGCGCGTGCGCGGGTGTTTATGGTCGATCGCTTTGGTTTAATTACTGAAAATCAGCCGAATCTTTTAGATTTCCAACGCAAACTTGCACAAGCACCAGATAACGTTGCTCATTGGGCAAATGCAGATTCGGTTATTTCACTCTTGGATGTAGTTACACATGCCAAACCGACTGTATTGATTGGGGTTTCGGGACAACCGGGACTGTTTAGCCAAGAGGTCATTGAAACGATGGCTGCGAATTGTGAACAGCCTATTGTGTTGCCACTGTCTAATCCAACATCGCGTGTCGAAGCGGTGCCTGCAGATATTATCGAGTGGACCAAAGGTAAGGCTCTGATTGCGACTGGTAGTCCATTTGCACCAGTGAATTATCACGGCAAGATTCATCATATTTCACAGTGCAATAACTCCTATATTTTCCCGGGGATTGGACTGGGTGTGATTGCATCTGGGGCGAAACGTGTGACGGAAAATATGCTGATGGCATCTAGTACGGCGTTGGCAGACTGTTCACCAAAATTGGCAGATCCAAATGCCGATTTATTGCCAAGTTTGGATTATTTACAGGATATTTCGAAGAAAATCGCATTGAAAGTGGCATTAGCTGCGATTGCTGATGGTGTTGCGCCAAATGTCAGCATTGAAGTACTAGAACAGGCCATTGAAGAGAATTTCTGGAAACCTGAATATCGTGATTATGTCCGTGTGACCTATTAATTCGGTCTAAAGATCCTGTTTGAACAGAATCGATTTTGCATCGGATCGAAAAAATACCCTAATCCAGATTAGGGTATTTTTTTATGTGTAGCGGCATATTATTTTTCTAAGAAATACGAAAAATAATCGTGAGGGTCGTTTTAAATTTTGCGTTTATCGAGCTGGTTGGAAATGTGATCTCCACAGGCTTGAACCAGCATCACGATCGCGACCAAGACCACTATCACTGCCAGCATGATTTGCATATCAAAGCGTTGATAACCGTAACGGTAAGCAATATCCCCCAAACCACCTGCACCGATAGCTCCTGCAATGGCAGAAGAATTAATCATGGTCACCAAAGTCACAGTAAAGCCCGCGACGATGCCAGGAAGCGCTTCAGGGAGCAGCACATGCCAAATGATTTGTTTGCGATTACAGCCGATGGCTTGAGCGGCCTCAATCAGACCTTGATCGACTTCACGTAAACTCACTTCTGCAATGCGTGCAAAAAAAGGCGTGGCCGCAAGGGTTAAAGGCACGACGGCAGCCCAAACGCCATAACTGGTGCCCACAATAAAGCGCGTGAGCGGAATGAGCGCCACCATTAAAATAAGAAAAGGCACCGAACGGGTAATATTGACCAACCAACCTAGGGTGTGGTTTAGGCTTTTTGAAGGATAAATCCCGTGTTCAGCACTACACACCAATACGACTGCTAAAGGCAGGCCGATCAGAAAGGCCACAAAAGCTGAAACGCCGACCATCAGTAAAGTATCAATGGTTCCACTAATCAGTAAATCAATGAGTTGGTCGTGCATAGCCAAGTACCTCAATCTGTGCGATATGGTGTTTAAGTTGTTCAGATAAGGCGTTGATCTCTAAATGGCTGTGGTCTACAGCAACAATCAACGAGCCAATTAAATGCCCTTGAATACTATCGATATGACTTTGATACAGATGTACTGGCGCCTGAAATTGATCAAAAATAAACTTTAAGTCAGGCGACTGTTGTAGTGTCGATTCATAGCGTAATTTTAAAATGATTTGATCATTTGAATCTGACGGTTGTGGCTGAATGTCGCTTGGTAAATCAAGTTGTTCAAGGTTGAGTAACTCTTGTGCGATCTGCTGCTGAGGCGTAGAAAACACTTTCCAAACCTGTCCTGCTTCTACAATTTCGCCTTGATCGATCACTACAACCTGATCGCAAATCTCTCGAATGACCTGCATTTCATGGGTAATCAACACAATGGTGATACCGAGCTTTTGATTAATTTCTTTAAGCAAAGACAGCACAACAGAAGTACTTTCTGGATCGAGTGCAGAAGTCGCTTCATCACAGAGTAAAATTTCTGGATGATGAACTAACGCTCGTGCAATCCCAACACGTTGTTTTTGCCCGCCCGAAAGTTGAGAAGGGTAGTGCGCTGCTTTATTTTCAAGACCTACCAACTTCAGCACTTCATTCACTCGCTGAGCGATATCGGCTTGACTGAAATTGGCGATTTTAAGGGGCAGCGCGATATTGTCATACACGGTTTTGGCAGACATCAAATTAAAATGCTGAAAAATCATGCCAATGCGTTGACGCAGAGCAATCAACTCTGCGTGATTTAAGCTTGATAATTCCTGTTGATGGATGTGAATACTGCCATCACTGATTTGTTCTAAGCCATTCAGCGTTCGAATCAGTGAGGATTTACCCGCGCCACTTTTCCCAATAATGCCGAATATTTTGCCTTGTGGAATATTCAGATTGATATCTTTTAAGGCATGAACCTGCTGTCCTTGCACATCATAAAATTTATTTAAATTTTTGATTTGGATATGCGGAACGGCAAATTCAACCGATGAACCGAAACTCACCATGAGCGACTCCTTATTTCCAACCAGGGAACCACAGTTTTGCACCAAAATCTGCGTCCAATGCCTGTTTAACTTTAGGTGAGTTTTGATAAATATCGACAAATTTACGCAGTTTATCGTCACGATCTACATAGTCATCACGAACGGCAAATAAGATGGCAAAACGCTTGTCGGTATTGGAGTCAAATAACAATGCATTTTCAGGATCGGCAGTTTTTGCTAAACGTAAATAATGTGGATAGCCAAAAGCCAGATCGACATCATCAATTGCACGTGCCGTTTGAGGGCCTTCCACCTCAATAAATTGAAGCTGTTTAGGATTCGCTGCAATGTCATTTAAAGTCGATAAAAAGTTATCTGGCTGTTTCAGTTCAATGAGCTTGGCTTGCTGTAGCAGTTGTAAGGCACGGCCCTGATTGACCGGATCATTCGGAATCACCACTTTGGCTTTATGGGGTAAATCAGCAAAGTTTTTATACTTTTTTGAATACAGTCCGACATGGGTAGCAGCACCGACATCAAAGGCTTTGATTTTAAAATCCGTTTCTTTTTTTGCATTGTCTAGAAACGGCTGATGTTGGAAAAAGTTCGCGTCAATATCGCCGTGGTTTAGGGTGATATTCGGGGTATTCCAGTCCGAAAATTCCACCAATTTCACGTTCAGTCCTTGCTGCTTGGCTTCATCTGCGGCGACTTGTAAGGGTTTAGCAAAAGATGGGCTAATCCCAATCACCAATTCACTTTGATGATTTTTCTTTTGTTGATTCCAAATAACTAAGCCAATCACCAAGATGGCCACGATCACACCAATCAGTGTGAATTTAGATTTTGCTGTTTGTGCCATGGCACACCTCTATTTTTTGAAATAATTAAATTTTTTGACTAAAATTTTATTTTTTAAGTGCAGCTTATGCTGTCTCAACGTTTTTAATTGCTGCCTGAGATCCCGCGTCGGAAGTGCGACATCGGTAGCGATGAGCAGGATGTGTCGTGGCTAAATGGTCACCTTGTTGAAACAGTTTTTGCCGCAAACTACCGGTGTCATATGCAGTTTTATAGCGACCACGTTGCTGTAATTCAGGAATGACCAAACGAATAAAATCTTGATGTGACTCAGGTGCAACGGTGCGAGTCAGATTAAATCCATCGATGCCAGTTTCATCCAAATAATCAATTAACTGTTCTGCAACATTGGCACCACTCCCAACAAAGAGCGGATAACGCCCACCTAGAACGTGCTGAGCACGCAAATCTTGGCGCGTAATTTTCTGCTCTTTAAATTTTTGATTGACCGATGCGATGCTATTGGTCTGCTGATACGGAATGGCTTCATCTTCTGCAAAGTTGGCGAGGTTCATCCCAATCGAGCTGGAAAAGTGTGCCAGTCCCGCTTCAGGATTGGCATAGCGAATGTATTCAGCCAATTTCTCTTGGGCGAGTTCATCGGTCTCTGCGGTCACTACCGTAATGCCGACAAAGAGTTTTACGGCTTGTGGGTCACGACCTTGCGCTGCGGTTTGACTGCGAATTTTCTGTACCTGATTTTTGACTTTTTCAGCGCTGTCTGCACCGATAAACATGCCTTCCGCATGTTGTGTGGCAAAAGCTAAGCCACGTGGTGAAGCACCGGCCTGATACAACACAGGGGTGCGCTGTATCGACGGGGAAACTTGAAATACCCCTTGGCTTTGATAGAACTTGCCTTGGTGTTGAATGGCATGTACTTTTTTTGGGTCACTAAAGATTCGATGTACTTTATCTTTTTGAACCGCATCATTTTCCCAAGAGCCTTCCCAAAACTTATAGCAAAGTTGCAAAAATTCTTCGGCTTGTTCATAGCGTAGATCATGATCTTTCAAGCCTTTTTGCCCAATGAGGCGTTCTGCACTGTCTAAATATCCAGTCACGATATTCCAGCCGATTCGACCTTGGGTCAGATGGTCTAGGCTGGCGAATCGACGTGCAAATTGATAAGGCGTTTCATAGCTCAAATTGACTGTTACACCAAAACCTAAGTTTTCAGTGACCGCAGCCATTGCAGAAATCAGGGTGCTGGGGTCATGGCTCGGCAGTTGGATCGATTCTTTAAGTGTGAGATCGATATTGCCTTCATAAACATCATAGACCCCTGTGATATCCGCTATAAATAGCCCATCAAACAGCCCTTTCTCCAAGGTTTTGGCAAGACCCGTCCAATAGCTCAGTTCATTAAAGCGGTGTGACTCATCGCGTGGATGGGTCCATAAGCCATGATTGATATGGCCGACACAGTTCATGTCGAAGGCATTCAGTAAAATTTTCTTGGCTGGATGTGATTGGGTATCTGCTGTGGTGATTTCGCTCATTACAAGGTCCCTCGACGTGGGGGCAATACGCCATTTAGGAGGTAATTGGCAATGAAGAAATATTTCCAACGCCCTGCATCATGCAAGGTGTGGACACGTGCATTACGCCAAAATCGATCTAAGCCATCTTCACGCTGACTGCCACGGCTGCCTGCAAGCTCAATCAATTTTGAAGCCGCTTTCAGTGCAGTTTCAGTACTATGCGCACGCACTTTCGCTACATCTAATGAGGCTTTTGCGATGTTTTCGGCATTGGGCTGTGGGCGAGCAGCATCGATGGCACGAGCGGCTTGTTTCAGTAAGACCTCACTGGCGCGAACATCTGCGGCAATGCGACCGAGTTCGTATTTGGTTAAAGGATCTTCGCTTGCAAGATCAAGACCTGAATCAATCCATGGTCGAGCTTGGTGTACGCGGCTCAAACTTTCTTCAAAGGCTGCGCGGGCTATACCGACTTCAATCGCAGCATGCATAATTTGCGCAAATGGCCCAACCAATGTCGGCTCCGTAAATGCCCGATCAAAGGGAATGACATCTATGGCAGGAACTGCAACTTGGTGAAATTTTACAGAGCCGCTACCCGTGGTGCGCTGTCCAAACCCTGTCCAATCATCGATCAGCTCTAAACCTGTACTTTCACGTGCAATAAAGGCTAAATATTCACGACCATCTTGGTCTTTGACCAATGTGGGAATACGATGGGCAAATAAACTGCCGGTGCAATAAAACTTTTCACCATTCACCACAAAACCATTGTCATGAGGGCGAATCGACGTTTGTTTTTGCGCAGCGGTCTTGGTTTTAAACTCGGCTAAGGCATTGCCAAAACGAGTGCCAGCAAGCACTTCGGCATAAAGCTTTTGCTTTTGTTCAGTTGTGCCGGTGTTTCGTAATACTTCCAATGCATAAAAATGGTTTTGTGGAATTTGCCCAATTGAGCCATCTACACCACTCATAAGCGCAATCACTTGCGCCACGGTATAACTTGAAACTTCGGCACCGCCAAATGCCTTGGGAACCGTGATTGCCCAGAGACCAGATTGACTATAGGCCTCGATTTCATCAAACGGCAGTATGCGTTCGGCATCACGTTGCACGGCATTTTTTCTAAATTGTTCGGCTAATTGTTTTGCAATTTCAAGTGCTTCTGCATCGGACTGAATAATATGCGCAGGTGTTGTTGATATGGCCTGTAGCGAATTAATATTTGGAAATGAGGTCATCAGAATTCTCCTTAAATCCACGCATGGCGTGCAGGTAATTTATGATTTAAGTAATAGTCGCCTAAGGTATGCAGCTTCCAGCGCACAGGATCATGTAAGGTGTGTACTCTGGCATTGCGCCAGTGTTGATCAAGATTATGGGCACTCAAACTTGCACGGCTGCCGCCTAATTCAAGGAGTTTTTCAGAGATCTGTAAGGCTGCATCATTGGCATAGATTTTGGCTTCTGCGACACGAATCGAAGCCAGAGCAGCTTGTTGTTCACTCACCTGATCAAGCTGATCTAATTCATCGAGGTAATCTGCGGCTTCATCTAAAAGTAAAATCGCAGCATCCAATAAAACTGCAGATTTACCCACCTCTTGTAGGGTGTAGGGCTCAAAACTGGCTTTCTCAACTTGTGCATCCACAATCGGACGGGCTTTTTGTACCGCAGAAAGGGTGTCTGCAAAGGCAGCTTCCGCAATCCCGACATCGATCGCGATTTGCATCAATTGTGAAAAGGCACCTCGATACGTTGGCCCTGCAGAAAGCTTACGTTCATCAAAAATTAATAGGGGGTCTACTGCCACATGGTTTAGTTTGACGGTGCCACTAGACGTTGTGCGCTGACCAAAACCATTCCAGTTATCAATCACTTCTACGCCTGTAGCGTGTCGATCAATGATGGTCAGGACAACATGACCTTCAGGGTGAACGGCTTTAATCGCCAACCAATCTGCAAAACTACTGCCGGTTGAATAGAACTTTTCACCATTAACAACATACTTTCCATTTTCAATGCGCAGCGTTGTGTTTAAGGTTTTAGTGTCTTTGGTGTTGCGCTCTGGCCCACCATTAGCTAAACGTTTTCCCTGTAAAATTTCATTAAAAATAAAGGCTTTTTGCTCATCTGTTCCCATGAGGTCAATCATATACAGCAAGGCAATTTGGTTTTGTGGAATTTGGCCCACGCTAGAATCTGCTTTATTGATAATGCGAAAAACCTGCGCCAGTGTCTTGTTGGACACGTAGGCACCGCCAAATTTTTTGGGAATACGAATGCCACCTAAACCTTTTTGACTGAATAAGTCGGTTTCTGCAAATGGGAGTAGGCGGTTCTGATCACGTTCATTTCGACCTTCCAAAGCAAAATCGGCAACGTGATAAGCTGCATGAATCGCTTCTAAGTCATTTTCAATAACATGAATATTTTCAGAGATTAAATGAGACATAATGACACCTTTAATAGATATCAAAACGCTACTCGTAAATCCGTGATTCTTTAAATGATGGATTATTCTTAACTTAGCAAAATGTCTGTTTAGCATTTAATCTGCATAAAAAATATGCAAATTTGATAAAATAAGTGTTTGATTTAAAACAATAGATGTAGGAAAAACAACAAGAGGATTGATGATGAAAATCTGGTGTTAGCAACTTTGTAGATATTCAACTTTAAAAATAATATATCTAAGACAGAGGCTTAGCTGTTTTTTTTAATACTTTTTATTAATGGTGGTCAATCAGCTTGAACTCCAATAGATGCTCAATATCATAGAGCTATGCAAAGATTAAAAAAGGGCTATAAATTGATTCAAATGTTTTTCAATCTGCAATAAAAAAGCCCCCATCTTTCGATGAGGGCTTTTTGAATTTGGAGCGGGAAAGGAGACTCGAACTCCCGACCCCAACCTTGGCAAGGTCACCGAGATTTATTCCATTAAATGACCTTAATTATAAGTATATGATTTGATTACTGGTATATAGTTTTTGGTGGAGTAAAATTTTGATCAATTTAGATCATTTAATGTGGTTTTGGTCACTTCATTTTAGACATTTTAGTTTATAAAAGTCACCTATGTTTTGATGCTGATTTTCGTGAGAAATAATAACAATATATAGTTTAATATAATGATTATTAATAATTTATAAATCGACTACAACATGTAGTAGCGAAGATGCTCAAAATGCACTTACTACGTAACATCAGTTAAATAAAAGTCTCCCACAAACCCAATACGGTTCACTTGGGCCTATGCAGTCTGAAATAGGTTTATAAACTTAATCTGATCTTAAGAACTTAATCTTAGCTTTGTAGAGAAAATCTCTTGAAGGATGAAACGAGTGGATCAGCGAGTAGATGTACTAAATTTTAAAAAACTATTATATCTAATGAGCGTCTTGATCTTGATTAGCCTTGGGCTATGGTGGGGAAGTAAGCTGCTCTCGAATAAAAATATAGAGGCTAAAGTAGAGAGACAGGTTTCAGAGGCTGAGAGGAGTCCTGAAGTCTCAGAGCAACAAATCTTAATTTCTTCAAAACAAATTGAGCAAGTTGGGATCAAATTACACACATTAGGTGCTTCTTCTACTAACATACAAAAACAAATTATTTTACAAGGGCAAGTACAGTGGTCACCAGAAAGCAAAGTTGTACTGACTAGTCCTGTTTCAGGAATGGTGCAGCAAGTTTTGGTACAACCCTTGGCAGAAGTTACCCGGAATCATCATGTACTTGCTGTACATAGTCCAGATTTAATTCAGATTCAAAATGAAATATTGCAGCTTCGTGCTCAACAACAATTAGCCCAGCAAAATTTAACACGTGAACGTAGCTTATATGCTGAAGGCATTATTGCCGAGAAGCGTGTGCAAGAGGCACAGAATCAAGTACAGCGTCTTAATATTAACTTAGGTGCAAAACAGCGAATGCTGCAATTTATGGGAGGAGGGCAGGTAAATAGTCTAAATTCCATTGTCTATGTTAAAAGCCCAACAAGTGGTTATATAGAAAACTTACAGGTTTCTACAGGTCAGTATGTTGAGGCTGGTACAGTATTAGGTCAACTTGTAAACGCTGATTCACCGTTACAATTGTTATTACAAGCTAATTTAGCTGACAGTAAATATGTGCATATTGGGGATGTTGTTCAGGTTGAAGGTTGTGATATTACAGGGCATATACAAAATATCGCTCCAGCACTTGTAGGGAATACACAAACTCAAAATATCATCGTACAAATGGATACCAAACATAATTGTTTGCGGGTGCAACAATTTGTCAAAGTTCATGTTCAAAGTAAGCAGCCAACAGTAATTGCAGCATGGCCAGTACCAAGTACTGCCATAACCTCACAAGATGGTAAACACATTATTTTTGTTAAAAATCAGAAGGGGTTTGAAGCTGTAACGGTTGAAGTTCTATCAGCTGATCAGCAGCAAAGTTATATTACAGCTGAAAAATTAAAACCCAAAATGCAACTTGCTATCAGTGGTGTAGAGCGTCTCAAGGCGGTGTGGTCTGGCTTTGGTGCAGAGCAAGCACCTATTAGCACTACAGAACGTTGAGGTGAGACATATGTTAAAACGTCTTATCGCCTTTTCACTTAGTCAGCGCATTTTAATATTATTGCTCACATTGGCGATCAGTGTGGCAGGCTACATTGCTTTTACGAAACTACCAATTGATGCTTTTCCTGATGTGTCAAGTACGCAAGTACAAATTGTGATGAAATCGCCCGGCATGACGCCCGAAGAGGTGGAAAGCCGTATTGTTGTACCCATTGAACAAGAAATGTTGGGAATATCTCATCAGACAGTAATGCGTTCGCAATCTAAATACGCGATTGCGATTATCACATTAGACTTTGCTGAAGGCACTGACCCTTATTGGGCTAGACAACAGGTGAATGAACGTTTAAGTAATGTGATGTCTGCATTACCAAGTAGTACGTCAGGTGGAATTGCACCCATGACGACCCCATTAGGTGAATCTTTTATGTTTACCTTACATGGGCCACTCAGTGATATGGAAAAACGAACTCTACTTGATCGGGTGGTTCGTCCACAACTTCGTAAAATTGAAGGGGTCGCCGATGTTAACGCTTTGGGGGGACTTGTTCGTACATTTGAAGTGACCCCTAATTTAGAGGCCCTGGCGGCACGAGGCTTATCTTTAACACAGCTACAACAGGCAATCGAGCTAAATAATGCCAGTGATGGTGCTGGGCGGCTTAATGAAAATGGAGAGTCATTACTGATCCGAAGCGATAGCCGCGTCAGAAACCTTGAAGAGTTAGGCGATATTATTGTTTCTAGCCATCAAGGAACATTGGTGCGGGTTAAAGATGTTGCACAGGTACATACTGGAGCACTCACACGCTATGGTGCAGTGACTGAAAATGGCCAAGGTGAGGCTGTCCAAGGTATTGTATTAACTTTAAAAGGTGCGAATGCACGTCAAGTCGTTCAACATGTTCGTGAGCATTTGTCCGACATTGAAAAAACTCTGCCACAGGGTACAACGATTGAACCATTTTATGATCGTGGTGAGTTGGTAAACCGAGCCATTCATACCGTAAGTAAAACGTTATTAGAAGCTATTGTCTTAGTCTTGATTTTACTTTTATTGTTCTTAGGAAACCTAAGGTCTGCTTTAGTGGTTGCGGCAGTTTTACCATTATCTGCACTAAGTACTTTTTTGATGATGCACCATTTTGGTTTAAGTGCCAATTTAATGTCTTTAGGTGGTTTGACGATTGCGATTGGTTTATTAGTGGATGCTGCAGTTGTAGTGGTTGAAAATATTGAAATGCAACTTGCTGAAGCAAAAGAGTCACCGCAACGTTCTTTTTTACCGCCATTAAATATGATTTACCGCGCAGTGTCTGAGGTTGCAGTACCAGTCACAGCAGGCATGATCATTATTATGTTAGTGTTTATTCCATTGGTCACGCTTGAAGGATTGGAAGGGAAGCTCTTTTCACCTGTGGCTTTAACAATTGTATTTGCTTTATCAAGTTCACTAATTTTTTCTTTGACAGTGATTCCTGTACTGTGTTCATTCTTTCTAAAACCGAAAGCACATCACACACCCTTTTTAGTAGCTAAATTAGAAACTGGTTACCGAAAACTTTTGAATCTGAGTTTAGCCCATCCTAAACAGATTTATGTCTTAGCAGGTGGTACCTTACTTCTGGCTGCATTGATTTTCCCATTCATTGGAAAGTCATTTATGCCAACCATGGATGAGGGAGATACTATTTTACAGTTAGAAAAAATCCCTTCGATTAGCTTACAAAACTCAATTGCATTAGATCTGGATATTCAAAAACGTATTTTGGAACAAGTGCCTGAAGTTGAAAGAATTGTGGCACGTACAGGTTCTGATGAATTGGGATTAGACCCTATGGGGTTAAATGAAACAGATAGTTTCATTGTGCTAAAACCACAAACGCAATGGCAAGTCAAAAATAAAGAGCAAATTTTAGAAAAAATTCGTCTTGTACTTCAAGATGTTCCTGGCGTGAACTTAACATTTAGTCAACCCATAGAGATGCGCACTTCAGAAATGTTGTCTGGAGTACGAGGAGATTTGGCTGTCAAAATTTTTGGAAGTGATTTAGACCAGCTTAATGATTTATCAAAGCAAATTGCAATAGTTCTACAAGGCATTGAAGGCAATGAAGATGTCATGACACTCGAAAATTCGGGAGTACAGTATCAAGAGCTGCGAATCCATCGTGATATGGCTATACGAAATCAATTGGACAGTCAAAATGTTCAAGCCCAACTCAAGATGCTCGTGGAAGGCAAAGAAATAGGTTCCATTATTGAACAGGGGCGCCCTGTTCCATTAATGATGAAAGGGGATCCACGTTTGGGAGAGTCGAGTTTTGAATTTTCCAATATTGCCTTGCCAATTGAGAATGCAGCTGCAGTGCCATTGTTATCTTTAGCAGAAGTGGTTAAGACTGAGGGTGTCGTAAAAATTGATCGTGAAAATGCATCACGAATGTCAGTGGTACGTGCCAACGTACGTGATCGTGATTTAGTTAGTTTTGTAGATGAAGCAAAACAATTGGTTGCAGAGAAAGTCAAGTTACCAACCGGCTACTCACTCAAATGGGGGGGGCAATTTGAAAACCAACAACGTGCGGCTGCTCGCTTAATGCTTGTTGTACCTGCTGCATTAACAATGATCTTCTTTTTACTATTTACGACTTTGGGTTCGGTGCGTCAAGCCGTATTGGTTTTCGTCAATATTCCCTTTGCGTTAGTCGGTGGAGTATTTGCATTAGCATTAACAGGTGAGTATTTATCTGTTCCTGCATCAGTTGGTTTTATTGCCTTGATGGGGATTGCTGTACTGAATGGTTTAGTGATGATTAGTTATTTTAATCAACTGATTTCTCGTGGTGTTGCAATTGAGGAAGTTGTTCGTGAAGGTGCTATGCGCCGTTTACGTCCAGTCATGATGACCGCGAGTATTGCAGCTTTAGGTTTGATCCCATTGTTATTTACTACTGGCCCTGGTGCCGAGATTCAACGTCCATTGGCGATAGTTGTGATTGGAGGGCTTATTTCTTGTACTTTGCTGACTCTGATTTTACTTCCTAACTTGTTTAAAAAATTTGGTTTAGCGCGAGATCATCATGTCTGAAATATGCCAACTCTCTATTAACGTGTCCTCTGATATTGCTGAAGAACTTATGGAGCATTTGTGGTTAATTCCTGAGTTGATTTCAGGGTGTACTTGTGTCAACGCACAAGGGTTTGGTAATCGCCAACATTATCGTAATGTTCAGGAAAAAATTCGCGGAGCAACTGAACGGAATCTTATATTGCTGATTGTACAACACGAATCTGTATCATTGGTTTTGGCGCATATTCAGCAAAAATTTAAATCAAGTGATTGTTTTTATTGGGTCATACCTACATTAATTTCTGGTTATATGAGCCAAGGAGCACTTGACTAATGACATTAAATATCAAATTTAAATCAACACTTCTAGGCCAAATTTGGTATCTGTTTGGGTTGGGCTATTGTTTTACAGTGGCTTCGACAGCAATTGCAAAACCTCAACTTGAAGCTGCTTTGCCACCACTTGAAGCAGTACAACAGAGTCTAGTAGAACATCCGAATGTGCGTGCTGCAATATCAGAGCAAGATTATGCAGACTTTGCCCGACAAGGATTAAAAGTAGGGCAAAATCCGTGGACTGTTACAGCCGGTATGCAAGTACGTAAGACGGATACACAACTAGAGCGAAAACAAGCCAATAGTTATGAACCTAGTTTGGGGATAGAAAAACAAATACGTTTGCCTAATAAATACCGGCTAGATCAAGATCTAGCACAACGTATTTCAAGTATTGCAGAACTGAAGTATGAGAATGCTCAACATCAAGCATCTAAAATGTTGTTAAATAGTTGGTTTGCTTATATGCGAAGCACATTGCATTTGAAGCGACTGCAAGAACAGCTGGATCAAATTCAGCAATTTATCCAAGTGACTGAACAACGTATTCGAGCAGGAGATGCACCACGACTTGAGCTAATGCTCTTGAAGAATGAGTACCAACAACTTGAGGAACAATATATGCAAGCTAAAGCTGCATATATTCAAGCTCAGCAATTGTTGGCCCGCGATTATAGAGGAAAGATCCCTGAACAGTGGAGCAGCGATGTTATACAGCCTAGCCCTATACAGTATAGTCAAGCAGAGTGGGTACAGAAAATTTTGTCAGTTAATCATGAGTTAGCACTCGTAAGGATGCAAGCTACACAGCAATACGCAGTATTAAAAAGAGAGCAGCTTAATAGACTGCCAGATCCTACGATTGGTTTTGGTTACAGTAGGGAGCAATCGGGAGAGGAGAATTTATTAGGGGTTAGTGTTTCAATTCCTTTGACTGCGCGACAAGTCGGTATTGCTTCAGGAATGGCAGCGGCAGAAGCAAAAAAAGCGGATTTGGAGGTATTGCGTGTAGAAAAACGTCTGCGTCAAGAAATACAGGGGTGGGTGATTCAAATGGAGTCAGCGACTGTACGGAATACGAAGGCGCAAGAAAACTTACAACTGTTGCAACAACAACATCACTTGATGCAAAAAGCGTATAAATTAGGTGAGTTGAATCTCAATGAGCTTTTGTTGCATTCGCAGCAATTGATTGAAGCACGTAGCCGAGTCGATCAAGCTAAAGTAGATTATGCAGAAAGTATGAGTTCCTTATTACTTGATTCTCATCAATTGTGGCCTTTACATGAGATGGATAGAATTTAACAGTAATATTTACGAGCATAGTAGGGATTATAAATTTGCGCTGTAGTTTGGTAAGCAAGAGAAAAAGGTGTTATGAGAGTTCTATTGGTAGAAGATGATAGCTTGTTGGCAAAAGCAACTGCACGTGGTCTAGATCAAATGGGCTTTGTAGTTGACATTGCGAGCACAGCAGAGCAAGCGTACCATTTTTTAGTGAGTTATCATTATCACTTTATTCTACTAGACTTAGGTTTGCCTGATCGAAATGGGATTGAAATTTTAAAATCACTACGTCGCAAAAAGAATCAAGTTGGAATTATTATTCTGACTGCTCAAGATCAAGTTGATGATCGTATTACAGGTCTAGAGGCAGGAGCTGATGATTTTGTTGTTAAACCTTATGATTTACATGAGGTCGTAGCAAGGATTCATGCTGTATTACGCCGAATTTCAGGAGAGGTAGGGGACCTAATTCAGGTTGGAAATATTAGTATTAACAAAGCGAGTAAACAAGTACTGTTAAATCAAGTCGAAATTGAGTTGACACATAAAGAGTTTCATTTATTGGAGTTATTTACTCTCAATCGTGGTCGTGTAATTTCGCGTGAAAATATAGAAAATTCATTTTATGCTTATGACGTTGATGTGAGTAGTAATGTTGTACAAGTCCATATTCATAACTTGCGTCGGAAATTAGGTAAAAATATTATCCGTACAGTACAAGGTTTTGGATATATCATGGATGAACAGCATTAAATGGCTGATCCAATTCGCAGCTATTCATTAACCCAGCGCTTATCTATAATTTTACTGGCAATTACCACTAGCGTTTGGTTGGGTAGTTTAGGAAGTATTTATTGGGGAATGCAAAACACTGCCAATAATATTTTTGATAAGTCATTAGCAGAAACTGCTCATGCTTTATTGTCTACGACTCTAAGTACCCTAGATGGAAAAGTACCGCAGCATACAGTGATTGAAAAAGCTAAGGGTGAGCATTATGACCAAATTGTATTTCAAATTTGGCATCGTGATGGACAATTAATTTATCGTTCTATTGGTGTGGAAACACAGCCATTTGTTCAGCAAGATAATTTTGGTTGGATTAAACTGAATAATAATACTTATCGTAGTTATTCTGTTTGGGATAGTACGCATACAATACAGGTACAAATTGCGCAGGTTTGGACAATTCGAAAAGATATTCAGCAAGATATGTTGCTGTTTTTGATTTTGGTTTCAATCATATTTTTGCCATTATTATTATGGTTGATTATTTGCACGATCCGTCGTCATTTATTGGCTGTATATAGCATTAGTCAAAACTTAGAAAAACAATCCATTGAACATTTAAATCCAATTAAGCCAGTTGTACCGAAAGAAATAGAACCTTTAGTGAGCTCTTTAAATACCTTACTTAGTGAGATTGCTGAAAGTATGCAACGTGAAAAACGTTTTACCTCAAATGCCGCTCATGAACTCCGTACACCATTAGCTGCTATACGCTTACATGCCCAAGTACTTCAAAATGCACGTTCCAATGAGGAGTCTAAGGAAGCTGCACAGGACATTATTACAGGAGTAGACAAAGCATCAAGAATGATTACTCAGTTGCTTACATTAGCGAGGCTTGAACCGAATGCCACACAAAACAAAAGCAATATTGATTTGGTAGATATTGTTAAAGGTACAGTTGAAATGATGGGTATTCAGTTCAGAAAAGCAGGTGTAGACTTACAATTGCATCTCACCTCAGTGTGCGTTTGGGGGCAGTCAGATCAGTTGGAAATTATGTTGAGAAATATACTCGAAAATGCCATTCTTTATCGTAGTTCAATACATAAACCTATTATTAAAGTCAGTTGTGGAAGTATTGGAAATGGTAGTTTTATACAGGTTGAAGATAACGGCATAGGTCTAGATGAAGCACAAATCCCATTTATATTTCAGCGTTTTTATAGAATAAATCAAGCCAGTTCTGTAGTAGGAAGTGGTCTGGGATTATCTATTGTGAAGCAGATTATTGACTCTCATTTAGGCAAGATTACTTTACAACGTGCAAATGCAGTTGGAGGATTGATTGTCAGAATTGAATTTTTCAAAAAATTGAATATTTATTAAAACGATAGTCAAAAAAATAGATTTTATCATATTGATTTATAAATTTAATTTAAATGCTGGCGTATATCGTTGTCCACTCATAATGTTCTCTCCTATGCAAAAAGAATAGACGAAATTTGTCTAGGAGAATGGTGGCAGTCCAGGGCCTGGTTCAAGCATGACTTGAGTAATACTCGGGCTGTGCTCATGATTTGCTTGAGCATTACTTGCGGATTTTCCCCAACGTGCTTGGGCTGCATTTTTGGTTTTATCAGATTTGATTTGAAATCAAAATATGTATAAGTTTTTGTAGCTCTCAGATTATTTTAAGTCATTTTTAAGATTCAAATTTTAGGCTAAAGCATATTAAAGTCTTTGAACTAAAAAAAATGCTTAAGCTGCCTTCTTTTCCCGGTCTACGCCAGATCAAACCCCTCAGCCTTGCACGCTTCAACCTGTTACTCGCCATTTGGCTGGGACTGGTCTTAAACTTTGCTTTCTATCAGAAAATCCATCAACTGACGCCTTATACCAACCTCAAGGCAGACGCATTATTGGCGGCTACAGTCTTGGTAGTTATCGGCTTGTACAATCTGGTCTTGCAGTGGCTGAACTGGAAATGGAATGCCAAGATACTGGCCAGTGTGCTGATCATTCTGGGCGGTTTTAGTGCTTATTTTGTCAATAGTCTGGGGGTTGTTATTACGCCGGACCAGATCCAGAATATGCTGCAGACCGATGCCCGGGAAGTCCGTGATCTCTGGTCAATACGGCTGGTGATCTGGACGCTGGTCTTTGTGATTTTTCCTTTGTGTATCGTCTGGATGCTGAACATTCAGCCTGCATCTTTCGGGCGTCAATTGTTGCATAAAAGCCTGAGCAGTCTGCTTTCGGCCGTATTGATTCTAGGACTGTTATTCTGTTTTTATGTCGATTATGCAGCCATCTTCCGCGAGCACCGCGATCTGAAGGGCATGATTTCCCCGCAAAATAGTATTGCATCCACCGTATCCTACTATAAAAAGAAAGCACCTAAAGCCAATTTGCCTTTGATTCCTTATGGTGAAGATGCCCATCTGCTGCAGCAGGCTCAAATACAGAAACAACCCAAATTGATGGTGCTGGTGGTTGGGGAGACTGCACGTGCCGAGAGTTTTGCTTTAAATGGTTATGCACGCAATACCAATCCTGAACTGAGCAAGTTACCGATAATTAATTTCAATCAAGTCAGTTCTTGCGGAACTGCCACAGCTGTTTCAGTACCGTGTATGTTTTCAGGGATGACACGTCAAAACTATAATGAACAGTTGGCTAGCCACCGAGAAGGTTTGCTGGATATTGCTCAGCGGGCCGGTTATCAGGTGACCTGGATTGATAATAATTCGGGCTGTAAAGGTGCCTGTGACCGCGTACAAAAATACCAGATTCCAGCCCAACTGAAACAGAGATGGTGTGATGCTGGTGGTGAATGTTTTGATGAAATCCTGGTGGATAGCCTGAAAGATTATCTGGCGCATCTGGATAAAAACAACTCGAAACCGCAGTTAATTGTACTGCATCAGATGGGCAGTCATGGCCCCGCATATTTCAAGCGCTCCAAAGCACCATATCAGCCATTTCAACCGACCTGTAATACCAATGCCATTCAGGGCTGCAGTACAGAAGAATTAAAGAATAGCTATGATAATTCGATTGTATATACAGACCATGTTCTTGCCGAGATCATTGAAACTTTAAAGCAACAGACTCAATATCAAACCGGTTTCTGGTATCTGTCTGATCATGGAGAATCTACCGGAGAGCACGGTTTATACCTGCATGGTGCTCCTTATAGCATGGCGCCCACGCAGCAAACCCATATCCCAATGCTGATGTGGTTTTCTGATACCTGGCAACAGTATAATGCCCTGCAGCTAAACTGTTTAAAAACACAGACCGGACAGGCACGCAGTCACGATCATCTTTTCCCCAGCTTATTAAGTATGCTGGATATAAAAACGCAAGTGATTGAAGCTAAAAATGATATGCTTGCACAATGCTCATCATCATTAAAAAACAGAGCTTGAAATGCATAAAATACTGATTATTGAAGATGACTTTATGATTGCCGAGTCGACTGAAACATTGCTTAAACTGCATCAGTTTGAGGTGTACTGGGTCAATAATGGGATTGAGGGTTTAAAACAATTACAGCAGCAGGTCTACGATATTGTGCTGCTCGATTTAGGTTTGCCAATGATGGATGGCATGTTGGTGCTAAAAAATATCCGGCAGAAGTTTCCGAATTTACCGGTATTGATTATCTCTGCCCGGGATCAATTACAAAACCGGGTAGATGGGCTGAATCAGGGAGCTGATGACTACTTGATTAAACCCTATGAGTTTGACGAACTGCTGGCCCGTATTCATGCCTTAATCCGACGTGCCGGCTTAAAAAATACTGTGACAGATATGAATAAGAAATTATCACACAGTGGGCTGGAACTGGACCTGGAACAGCACATCGTATGCTTTAATGGTGAACCGATCGAGTTGTCTAATCGGGAATGGTCTATTCTCACTGCACTCCTCATGCATCCTAGCAAAATTTTTTCTAAAAACGATTTAGAAGACAAACTTTATGATTTCGATAGTGATGTAAGTAGTAATACTGTGGAAGTCTATATTCATCATCTGCGCGCCAAATTAGGAAAAGACTTTATACGGACGATCCGTGGTCTAGGATATCGCTTAGGATAGAGCATGAAGCCAAAACGTTATTCCTTACAAAAACGTCTAATTATTTATATTTCATTGTTTAGCGTGGTATTGGGCTGTGTACTAATCTTTGCAGCATACCGGATTGCACTTGAAGAAATTAATGAAGTCTTGGACAAACAGATGCAAAGTCTCGCAGAGCGCATTGCAGAAAATCGTCCAGAACCGCTACAAAGCAAGATCGATTTAGAAAAACAGTATAGTGAGGAAGATTTATTTGTAGATATCTGGTCTTATACACATACTACATTACATCCACAGGATGTTTTGGTTGCATCGGTCAAGAAAGCAGGATTCTATACGCATCAGACCCCTTACGGGACTTGGCTAACTTATATTATTCCTGGAGACCAATTGCAGATCCAAGTGAGCCAGCAAAAAAATGTCCGGCAAGAATTAGCATTGGAACTCGCAGCGAACATGTTTCTCCCTTATGTACTATTTCTTCCTTTTGCTATATTCGGTTTAAGCTGGGTAATTCGGAGAAATTTTCAGCCTCTTAATGATTTTAAAACAGAATTGGCCAGCCGTAAGGCTCAAGAATTAAAGCCGATCGCAATGAAAGATTATCCCTTGGAGCTGGAACCGACCATTCAGGAAATGAATTACCTGTTTGGCCGTATTTCCCTATCACAACAAGAGCAGCGCCAATTTGTAGCAGACTCTGCACATGAACTACGTACACCACTGACAGCTTTGAATTTACAGTTGCAGATATTATTACAGCAATTTCCACAAAGTGATGCCTTGCACAACTTGAGTCAGGGCGTCTTGAGGATGCAACATCTGGTAAATCAGCTATTAAGTCTGGCCAAACAGGAAGTCACAGATGGTTTAACTGAGCCTGTACAATCCCTGTCTCTGAATCAAATGACAGTCGCCTGCATTGAGCAATTGATCCAACTGGCACTACAGAAAGAAATTGATTTAGGGGTGGAGCAGCAACAGGAACTGTTGATTCACGGCCAAGCTTCGGCCTTGCATTCAATTATTTATAACCTGATCGATAATGCGATTAAATATAGTCCGAAGGATGGCGTAATTAACGTATCGATTTTCCAGCAAGGCCAGCAGGCAGTTTTACAGATCGAAGATAGCGGAACCGGGATTGATACTGCTCAA
This sequence comes from Acinetobacter sp. YH01020, assembly GCF_013420275.1. Lineage (NCBI taxonomy): Bacteria > Pseudomonadati > Pseudomonadota > Gammaproteobacteria > Moraxellales > Moraxellaceae > Acinetobacter > Acinetobacter sp. YH01020. The sequence continues at coordinate 19,546 of NZ_VOYN01000005.1, read as the reverse complement.
TTCAATCAGATTCGGCAACGCTTCTACCGGATACATAATTATGCAGAAATTGGCAGTGGTTTGGGTTTGTCCATTGTAGATAAAGCCACCGAACGCTTGGGTGGAACACTAGAATTTTCCCGAAGTCTCAATCTGGGTGGCCTTTGTGTACAGGTCAAATTTCCTTTAGCCAAAGCCTAAGGGGATAGGCTTAGGGCTATTTGGGCGTTGAGGCTGCTTGATTAAACGCGCTAAGGAACAGTTTTTTCTATCTCTAATTTGTGACTAAATAGCGCATAGCCGATAACATTCAGACACCAGATAATCCAGCCAGTCCAAAGGTTATGACTCAGGAAATGCGCTCCACGCATCATTTGTGCCCAGCCCATGGCTAACCCTAAAATTACCGCAGCGATCAGAAAGAAATAAGCCCGCTTGGGGTTAGACATGCGATAAACAAAATAGCCAGCCATTAAGGAAAAACCGCTAGAGGCATGCCCTCCAGGAAAACAGTGGCCAGCAGTAGCACTAAAATCCCATAAAATACCATCATAAGTAGGAATAACCATATTCCAGGGACAGGCATGGGCTGACTGGGATTTTAAAATTCCGATCGAGGCTGTGGTCACTGCTACCATGCTAAAGAAATAGCCAAATTCCCAGCGCCGCGTATGCCAGTTCTGCCATTTTAGTGAGACCTGCCAGCCTAGAAATAATAGGATATACACCAGAATCAGCATGTCTTTAACATAACGATGATTAAGTTCTGCCAGCGCCCAATTTTGCCGAAGGGGAAATTGTCCCTGACCATCGATAAAGGGATAGATAAGCTGTAAATCAAGCACTCCTCCAATATCAAAGAAGTTCAAAAGAACCAAAAAACTGAAACTCAGTAGTAATATTTGATTTAGTAAAAAACGAGATCGCTCTGACAACATTTTAAATATTCCATTCTTGTCGTTGTAGCAAAAATGAGGTCACAATGAATGACCGATTAAAATGATGCCCCAAGTTACGGTAATTAAACTGAGTGCGACAAACTGAGCGGCACTGCCCATATCCTTAGCATTTTTGGATAACTCATGCTGTTCTATGGAAATACGATCCACTACTGCCTCAATTGCTGAGTTAATCAGTTCAACAATCAGTGCTAGCAGGCACACAGCCACCATGAGTGCTTGCTCAGCTAGACTCTCGGATATCCAAAAACTAAGAGGAATCAAAATCAGGTTAATTAGCACGATCTGCCGAAAGGCAGCTTCAGTTCGGAAGGCTGTTTTAAGACCGGCCGCGGAATAACGGGTAGCATTGAAAATACGTTGTATTCCGGAAGTGCCTTTATAGAGTGAACGATCAGGGGACATAGAAGTGATTCAGTTAAGACGAGATTTGATTAATTTAAGTTCTTAACCTTAAAACTCTCTTAAAAATGGATGTCGATTTGATCCGCATTTATCTAATCAGATTTATGATCTAGATGTGTATTTCAATCAGCTTTCATATAAAAAATTAATTTGAATGGATTGGGGAGAATTCACCTTTTGAATGTTTGTGTAAAAAAGCTGTTTATTTATTTGTCATATTCTGAAAATATTTCTTCAATTTCATCCCACTGTGGCAATTTACAATTTTTTTTATTCACTTCGAATTGTAAACCAACACCATCAAGCACACGTTCAAATATGTCAAATGAACCTGTAAAACGGCCATTTTCCATCTCTGAAATTGTTGTTTTATTGACTTTAGTTTTTTTCTGCAAGACTTTTCTGTGTGTGGCCCAATCCTTTTCTGGCCAAACGTATTTTTTTACCTATTTCACCTCGTGTAGCCATTTTTTGCTCCCCAAATTTGTTAGCTATATAGCAAACTTTTAACTAATAATAGTTAATGTTCGCTATATAGCAAACTTTTATAATGATTCTTGAATGGCTAAATTGAACTTATAAGATTCAATTTAGCCTCGAATTAAGTTAATAGAATCCATATATGTATGGCAGTTATCAATAATGAGGCAGTTGTATACCTCTTGAGAAGAGGAACTTCTTATACCTTAAATTTAAATTATTAGACAAACAATGACTTTTTTTGTGTGTAATAAGGCCTTGTATATCTTAATATTTACCCTGAAGCCGAAGCCCTTCGACTACGTTTAATATAGTAATTAATCCCTGAGTAGTCTGAATCTGTTCTATTGGAATGCCTTTGGTTAACTTATTTGGTGCCTTCATAAAATGCTGCATCCATTTAGCCTCTCCACCTGTTAAAGCATCTAGTGATATTGCAATACGAATTAAAATAATTGCGAGCTCTCCCTGACTTGAATCAGGATCTAACTCAAGCGAATTTAAAGTTTCTATTGAATCTAAATTGAGAATGATAGCAAGCTGGCCCTGTGTCAAACCAAGTTGATTTGCAGATGATAAAACAGCTTTAGCTAATACCTTTTTTTGTTTTGCAATTTTTTCTGGTGTTTTATGCATGACTGATCTCTGTTTCAGACGTTGCTGATATCTAGAGTTTATACTATTTGATTACCATTTCTCATAGTTCAAATTTTTATTACAAACAGCTTAAAGATGAGAAACTATCATGAGATACATCAGTAATTTGAATACCCCAAGTGCTTTTGCCTCTTTACCTTTGAAGCAGAATTTAATTCGCCTTTCATTTTCATTCAGGCTGAAGTTTTCTGCCCGTAATGTTAAATCCTGTAATGTCTTTTTGAGCTCTGTCTTGCTCTGCTGAGAGAGTTCTAAATGAAGATATTTTTTGGGAAATAAGCTATGAATAAAAGAAAGAAGTTTCTTCAGTTGCCGTTTTTCATTCAGTTCAAAAATTAACTGGGCTGAATTTGGCTGAACTTTTTCAAGATAAATTGAGTAGATCATATGAAGCTGTTTTTTATATTTACTTTGTACATTTGCATAACGCTCCTGGACATGGTGAATGACCTTTTTCTCCTCCTGATTGGTTGGCAACATGGTAACTAATGCAGCAGGAGTTTTCCTTAAAAAATCTGTGGTAAATAACCTCGATGATTTTTTTTGGTTTACACAGGAGGTTTTCAAATGCAGGGCTCTGGCACGTAATTTTTGTGCGATTTGCAAAGGAATGCCTTCAGGTAACAGAAGATCTTGCTCTTTTTCTACTGCAAGAATGTGATGCAATAATTCAAAAGTCATCTCTGAGTCATGAGCTCCTAGCATCAGTGAATCAGGCGATTTCTGTTGCCTTTGTTGATATTGATGATCATGTTGCCTGTAACGGTCTTTAGTGAGTTGATCAAATAAAAACTGTTTGATCGCCCGCTGCTGAACAGGATATTTAATAGAATCATCATGTTTCAGAATATTAAAATAGGCTTCTTTAGGAAGCGGGCTGTGCATTTGATTCAGCTGGTAGCTAATTGCCAGATGCATTAAATGCAGATAGCTTGAACAAGTGGTTTCAGGCGTTAGGTGCCCGGCAAAATGAGAGAGTGCATACCAGGTTTGCTGACTATTTCTGTTTCGCAACAATGCATAACGGATACGTAATTGCTCATGTGGGCTATAGTCAGTAAATGCATCTGCAAGTGTTGAGTTTTTTAAAATCAGGTAAAGATGATTAAATGCAGAATGGCGCAGACTATGGTAAGTAAAATTGTGTTCTCCAAAAACTGGTTGGATCAATTGTTTAAATAGGGAATTCACTTCATTTTCATGAGTTTCCTCTAAGGACTGTTTTAAAAATAGCGGTTGTGCAACTGATTTTCCTTGTTTTTTTAGCAGACGTTTTCTATTCTGACTATATGTTTTAAATGCATGTAATTCGTCGGCTTTAAGTAGATGATGCAGGGGAATTTTGCGGTAAGCTGAGTAGCTTTTTTGATTTTTATTGCGATTGTTGCGAATGGTGAGTATCACTGCATCTTCACTAATAAATAGATCACGTACGAAGATATTTAATGTTTCATTGATCCGTAGTCCGACTCTGAACCCTAGAATAAAAATCAGTTTAAATATATTTTTATCCTGAATCGAAATATCTTGAGTATTTTCGAGCTGCTCTAGCACGTGGTGAAAAATATGGGGCGAGATCAATGCTGTTCTGCAGATTTTTACCTGGATTAAATTATCTAGATCGATAGTAGGTGCTTTAAAAAATAAGGTCTGTTTGTGATGAAACTCCTGTAGACGTTTTTGTAAAGTCGCTCTAGTTGTTTCTTTCTTTAATAAAAGCATTTCTCCATACAGATCTTCAAAATCAGCATCTGAAAATGATGAAATATCTTTGTCTTGCGTTGCCTGCAGCCAATGGACTGCAAACTGTGAAAACATGGTATTTAGAGAACTCTGCTTAATTGGCTGAAAATCTGCTTGTATAAGCTTACGTTTAAATCGTTGCAACTGTTGGATAATTTGATTAAGGCAGTCAAGTTGTGCCTCTGTTAATTTTGAGCGCAGAATAGTCCATAGCAGTAAACGCTCCAAGGCTGGAGGTTGTTCCTTGGCATATAATTCTATGAGTCGATCGCTATAGTTTTTTGCACGAATAGCTTGACGTATTTCTACTAAAGCATCAGCTATATCCATTGAAATATTGGTTATAGAGGGAGCCTGATGGTTTTCACAAGTATTCTCAATCTTATTGTTATTAGGATGAGCTTGTTCAACCTGAACAAAATAAGCTGCTAATTGTTTTTCGAGAGGACTGGAACTGTAAATTTCATTTTTTAAGATACAAATGGACATTTGATCCAGCCCGCTGTTTTTCAGGAACTGTGTATAGTAAAAACCGTATTTTAACAGGTCTTTACAACGCACCTTTTCCTCAGGGAAGCATTCAATAATACAAGCGTTAATCAGATGTTCTGCATCTTCAATATCCGAAAATAAATCAAATTTTTGATGTTTTAGTCTGTAGATCCAGCATTTCACAATATCGTGTAGCACAAACGTTTTGGTATAGCTGACTGAAAAATCAGGGTTATTTATACGCTGATTACCGAAATTCCGGTTCGGGATATCAAGTGAAACAATATGATTCAGGTTTAAAAAACTTTGAAATTTCTTTGTTTTTAAAATGATTTTTAAAAACTTTTGCAGTTCGGCATGGTTATAAATGCCATTAAATAATATTGAACTGATCAAGCAGAAGCCAAGTGATTGGGTTGGACTGAAGTCATTATGTCGTGTCCAGTAAGCAATCATATTTTTGGCAAATTGATTAACTTTTTTACCATGTTTTAAGGTTTCAATATTTTGTAGTGGCAGAGACCTTTCGTGCCTCACGGGGGCAGCAGGCACCGGATAGTGGTGATCCGATGAAAGATTAAAGCGCTTGATATATTTAGCAAATTCTATACGTGCTATTTGGTAGCTTCGGATATTGGATTTACAGCGCTCTAAAAGCCGGTCATCAATTTGTCGATAAACTTCAGGATAATTTTCAAGTGTCATCTCTGAGCATTTTTCGCTAAATAATTGCAGAAGAAACGCTTTTCTCTCTCTATGTTTCTTTAATCGTTTGAGCGAGTGAGGATGTTTGCTCATGTAATCATTATTCCTGTGAAATTTGACATGCTTTTAAGTTCTAAAATTTCGACCAGCTTGTCTTGTGCTGCTCTAATTTGATCGTAATCTGTTGTCTCAAAACCTGAATAGCGGTTAAACAGTTCCTGCATAGCTTCGTCATGACCAAAGATGCCTTTTATTAGATCTTCATTGCAGTATTGGGCAAAAAAATAGCGAGCGAAGTGGCGGGTCCAATTGCGCTGTAATGCTATTTCAGTACAGTATTTTTGAATATCAGAAAGTTCCAGATTTCGGACATATCCTTTCGAATCGTAAAATAAGAGCAAGAGATGTTCACCATCGAAGACCTCTTGGATTGCTTGTACTTGTTCTTGCGACAGATAGGCTTTAGTGAGGTGCAGAAAATGTTTCAAATACTTTAGGTAATGCTGTATTTCATCACGGAGAAAATTATTAAAAGGTAAATAGCGTCCAATGGTACTCGAATAACGCTGCTCTTTATCTGCAACTGCCATCAATTGGTTGTCAAGGTCAATATAATCTAGATTGGGTGGGAAGGACTCACTCGGCCGTGCTGAAGTTGTCAGCATGCAAATATGCCAAAGCCAGATTGAATAATGATTTAAAGTCTGAAAGGGATTGGGATTATTCCGAACTTGGTGGTCAAGCTGGTAAAAAAAAGACTGGACGAATGGGAGATCCGGTACTTGCTGACTGCCAAACGTAATAGGGGATTTAAATTCCTCAATATATCCAGTGTCAAGCTGAGGACCAACCAGATCAAGTGTTTGAATATAAATATCTAAGATATCAATAATTTTTGTTGAAAAATAATGGCATGGAGTGTAGTTGTTAACATTCTCCCCAGCGAATAATTTACTTTCTAACTCATATCCTAGTTCATTCAATGTAATATCACTGATTAAACGAGGAAGATTTTGAGCTGTTAAAGGGAAAGTAATATCATCGCTGATTCTACGTAGATACTCTTGCACATCAGAAGCAATATCAGCTTTATCCCAATTTTTTAACTGAAAGATTTGATCTAAATAAACTTTGGGTAAGGGTATTGTAAAAGAATTACCAATGTTGAGCATATATTCTTTTAATAATGCATCTTTAAATTTAGAGTTATCAATACTTTGCTTGAAAAAACAGTTTCCATGAGTAAAACGGATTTCTTTACTTTTTGAGCTTAGAAAGAAACGAGTTCTGAATACCAGTAGCTCTTCATAATGCGTGAAACTAAATACTGAGAATAAAAGCAATGCATGAATTGGAGAGTTTTCTGCCTGTTCTAATAAAATTTGCATAATGTACTGTGCAGTAGGCAAATCGAAGACATGAGGATTTGCCTTGCTCATTAATTCATTCTTGTTTTGATGCAGAATTTTGTTTTTGAGATTATTGATCTGAGCTGTAATAGAACATTGCTCTAGTGAATTGAATTCAAAATTATGGTCTTCAACTTTTTCTATAGTTTTATCCTCACGTGGTTGTTTTGCTATACCGCGTTCAAAATGAGTCTGATGAGTTTGCTCATAATCGAGAGTTATTTTTGATGTCTTCCTAACATCGGTTTGAGGAGGCTCTTGGACGCTTGGATTATTTTGTCGGTGTCTTTTTAGACGATCTGATTGAGTATACGCATACGTATAAATAACGCGGATATTTGCCAGTTGTCCAATTTGTTTTGCTGTTAATTTTGGAGTAGAACGTTCAAGTAAATCTTTATTCTCTACTTCAGTTTCATTTAAAAACTCAAGCAGATCCTCCAAATCCATAGGAAGAGCTGGTAAGAAGCTATAAAGCCAATGGTATTCCCGCTTTGTGCTGGCTAAACGAAAACGCATACAAAGATTAGCTACAGTGGAGGCATGTTCTTGGCTATCAAGCGATTCAATACATTGAGTATTGAAAATGGCCCATTTCAGTGCATTAGCTTGATAGGCTGAAGGGGTGTTGATCACTGCAACAAGGTAATGAACCAAAGGATATTCACTGATTGATTTGTCTGCAAGTTGTTGATTTATAATATTGTTGATTTCAACGATTTCAGTAGGTTTAATGAAGTCATTGAGTTTGATTGAATCCTGATAATTTTCCAGCTTTGCTTTTGCTAATTTTTTATAGAAGTCTCGAAATGGCTCAAGCTGTAATGCCTGAGTATCTACTAAATAACTATATCCGTTCATGATGAAATTCCCGCCAGAATTTTTTCTAATGACAATGGACCTGTATAATTTGAAATAGAACTTACCGGACTTTTGGATTTAGACAGCCCTGATAGTTCTCGTAGATGATTGACAGTTAAGGCTTCCTGACCGAAAACTTCCTGAAGATGTGCAGCTAAGTATTGTTCATTTAGCCAATGTGCGATGATATCTAAGCCATGAATTGAGTGATGTAATCCGGAACACAGTAAGCCCCTTACTTCGCTTAAAGCCTGGATGGTGAATTCGTAGGAATTATTTTTCTCATAAGCTCTGAACTTCAATTCAGTTTTGTTTTTATGGTGAAAATGAGCATAGATCCAGCTGAAATGACTACTAAAAAAATAGAGATCCGGTTTATTAGTTGTAAGGAGTGGGATGTCGACATGCTGTTTAAAAGTAAAATCCAAATGATAGTTTTGCTGTTTTTCATTAAGCTGGAAAAATAAGGCGATCCAAACTTGGTAGGCGTGCATACTGTTTGGATAGCATATTAATTGCAGATTTTTTGTGGGTACGCGGTAATAGGATATGCTTTTCTTTTTTACAGACATACAGTGATACTTCCCCATATTTGTGCCAAATGGCTGAAAATAAAACAATAATATTCATATAATTTTCAATAGTGGGACAATGGCTAAAAATACCATATATTGTGTTTTTATATTATTTAAATAACTATATATAGTTATTTGTTGTTTGTAAAAGTGTGATTTAAATCAAAAATAAATAAGTTTTTTCTAAGCAGGGGACAAATTTAACTTGATTGATACCGGGAGCCGTATATGGAAATTAAACAACTGAAACAGGTAGAAGTCGTTACCGATGTTTTATGTGATGTATGCAACCAATCAACGAAATTGGAGTTTGGAACTTTATCGGCACATTGGGGCTATGGCTCCAGGCATGACGGGGAAAGATATGAGTTGCAGTTATGTGAGAAATGTTTTTTTTATGCCTTGGCGACATTAAAAAAAGAGCGAGCAGATGAGTTTATGTTTGATGAAAATTTTGACCCTTCGACCCTAGATGGGTTTGGGTTGAAGTGAACCTATCATCGTGACAGGTTCTAAGAATCCAGAAAATACTGACTCAGATTCAAGCCAGCAACTTCATTTTTAATGGCGAGTAAGGGATTCAGGAAAAATATTGCTCTTTGCTTCGATGTCACTGAGTTCAGAAAAGGCTTGAATACCGCCTGCGGCTTTAATTGCATCTAAAGCGACAGATAGAGCTTCCTGATCTGACAGGAACGTTTCATCCCATACGGTAGAAGTACCACTTTGGCTCACCACTTCCAGTGTCCAGTCACTATCAGGTAATCGATAAATTAGAATTTTAATTTGCTCATTATCCTCTTGTAAAACATGAGATAAGGGAGAGTCGATTAAATCATTTTCATCATAATCCAGAGTACTGTCATTATCAGACATCAGCGGCAGCCTTTATTGTATTTAACATCCGTCCATAGTAATGAATGAATGAAATTTTGCCTAGCGGAATGAATATTATGGGTACAAAGCGCAGCTAATTCTAAAAAATAATAGCCCCGACAATAAAACAAAATAATCCAAAAAATACCCAAATCCAGACATTCGATTTGGGTTGCTCGGTATCTGATGTATAGACAGATTGTTGTTCCTGAGCAGGATTTTTTTGGTTGCCAGCTCTGTTCGTATAAGGTCGATGCTTTGAATAAGATAAGCCTGTGCCTGGAATACCAACGCTGGTTCGGGTGCCTTTTTTGCCAATATTTAAAGAAGCACCAGGTTTGCCAATGCTTGCACTGCTGATGCCTTTATGCGTCAGATTGATTTTTAATCCAGGTAATATTTTAATACTCTTACGAAATCTGAAGCCCATATTTTTTCCATTTACAAGAACCAGTTTGGTTTCTATCTCAGTTGTCCGGATACAGTGAAATAAGAGTTTGATTCATTCATAGGACTGATCATTTGACTTATCTAGTGAAATATCAGTATGTTCTTTAACATAAGATATTGGCTTTTAGACAATGAATCAAACATCAAATTATTACAATCAACATGCTCAAGCATTTTTTGAAAATACCTATCAGGTTGAAATGGAAAGTCTTTATGCACCATTTCTAAGATATTTGCCGGAACAGGCATTGATCCTGGATTTGGGCTGTGGCTCGGGGCGGGATACTTTGGCATTTAAGAAAAAAGGCTATCAAGTTGAGGCAATTGATTATTCTACCGAGCTGGTTGAAAAGGCGAGAGAGCTGACAGGCATCGAGGTACGTCAGCAAAGTTTTTATGAGCTGAATGAAGTAGCTAAGTATGATGGGATTTGGGCCTGTGCTTCTCTTTTACACTGTGAAAGAGATCGCCTGACTGAAGTGCTGGCGCGCATATTTAAAGCATTAAAGCCAAATGGTGTGTGTTATATGTCTTTTAAATATGGAAATACAGATCGTGAGAAAGAGGGGCGTAGCTTTACTGATCTAAATGAGCAGCAAGCTCATGACTTACTCAAACAAATCGACCAGGCTTTACTTTTACAGCAATGGATTACAGTAGATAAACGTCCAGACCGTACAGAAGAGTGGTTAAATATCCTGATTAGAAAAATGCAGGCTTAGCCATGTTGTTTAGTACAGCTGAAATACCAACACCTCAAGAACAGCTGAAATTTTTGAAGCATATTCAGCAGATATTGCAGTCAGGGACTTTTACTTCGACATATAAGTTTGCTTTGCTGATAAGTATCACGCGTCTGGCGATTGAACAGGGTCAAGATACTGGTGCTGCCTTGCATTTGGAATATCAAGATATTGCTGAAAAGTTTATTGACCTGTACTGGAAACAGTCACTGCCGTTTCAGTTTAACCAGTATGAGCCTTTTACTATTCATCAAAGCACTGGTAAGCAGGCAAAGATCATCAGTGAAATTCAGAATGCACAGCAACAATTCAAAACGCTGGCTGCGTTAAGAAAAGACCAGTTTCACTGGAATCAGCTCAGAAAAGTGGTTGCAGCGACCGTCAAGCAAATGCCGGTGGTGTATTTGCAGAATCTGAATGGTCAAACCGTAGAGTTTCTCTATCATCTGCAGGATTGCAAACAGTCACTTAAGCTGTTGCCCAAGGTGATGTATTGCTTAAGACAATTCAGTGAAATTATTGAAGAGCTGTGCCAGAAGCGCTGGATTGATTTTGTCCGACTGAACAAGCAGAACCTAGTTGTACTTGATGGCTTGCCTGACCTAGATGAATTCATGTTTGCTCCAAGTCGTAATCAATTGGGGCAGGTCGCGGACTTCTTAATCGACTTACAGCAATGCCAGTGTTTTTACTGTGGCAAAAGCCTGAAAAACTCAAAATATGCTGTGGATCATTTTATTCCTTGGTCTCTATATCCTGCCGATACCGGGCATAACTTTGTTCTGGCGGACGACAAATGTAATTCACAGAAAAGCAATTATTTGGCATCCGGGCAATTCTTGGAGCAATGGATGGAACGTAATCATCTGCATGATCAGGCGATTAGTCGGGAGATTTCGCAACTCGGTTTTTTGACTGATCTGCAGCGTTCACATCGGGTTGCAGACTGGGCCTATCAGCAGGCGATTGAGCATGAGTATTTAGTTTGGTTGGGGGGCAAAGATAAACAGATATTGGCTCATCCTATATCTGGTGTCTTTTGAGACCGTTATTCTTTGCAGAGATTCTGTTATCCCAAGACCAATATTTTCAAGAACAAATTGAATATTCAGCAAGATAGTATTCTATAGACAGCTGAATTAGAGCTTTCAGCCCTTACAGACTTTTAACTGGAGGCCTTCATTCTCACAATATGCTGCTACAAAATTTAGAATATTCACCTGTTTGGAGATTGAATTGACAGATCACTTGGCTTGAGCACGGAAATTTATGTCCTTTTCCATCTTTTTACTGCTACATGATTTAGAATTTTAGGTAAAATCATTTGATTAATGATTCACTTAATTGGACTTCTATAACAATGACCCAGGTGCAACTGCAACAATTACAAAAACAACTTTGGAATATTGCCAATACTTTGCGCGGCACCATGGGCGCCGATGAATTCCGTGATTACATTCTGGGTTTTATTTTCTTTAAATATTTATCAGAAAAGTCGGTGAAATTTGCCAATGAATTGCTCGATGGCGAAGACCTCAGCTTTTTAGAATTAGATGAAAATAATCCTGAGCATGTGCCGTACATCGAAGAAATTAAAAAGAATGCCATTGCCGAAGTCGGTTATGCGCTCACACCAAAACAACTATTCCATACCTTAGCCGAGCGTGGTCGTCAGGGCGAATTCATTTTGGATGATTTAACTGCAACCTTAAAATCGATTGAACAAAGCACTTTAGGCACCGACTCTGCCGATGACTTTGCCAACCTGTTTGAAGATTTGGATCTAAACTCGACCAAGCTTGGCAATAATGCCAGTGACCGTAATGCACTGGTGGCGAAAGTCCTGAGTCATTTAGATGATATTGATTTTGATATTAGTAATACTGAAGCCGATGTACTGGGTGATGCTTACGAGTACCTGATTGGTGAGTTTGCCTCAGGCGCGGGCAAAAAAGCGGGGGAATTTTATACACCGCAAACCGTATCGACTTTACTGGCGAAGATTGTCACCCAAGGCAAAGACCGTTTACGTTCAGTCTATGATCCGACTTGTGGTTCGGGTTCGTTGTTACTACGGGTAAAACGTGAAGTTAAAGATGTCGATATGATTTACGGTCAGGAAATGAACCGTACTACCTACAACTTGGCACGCATGAACATGATTCTGCATGATGTGCATTTTGCCAAGTTCGACATCAAGCAGGAAAATACTTTAACCCGTCCGCAGCATTTAGATAAAAAGTTTGATGCGGTGGTGGCGAATCCGCCATTTTCTGCAAAATGGTCTGCCGATCCGTTATTTTTACAAGATGAACGCTTTGCCGCGTATGGCAAATTGGCGCCAAGTTCCAAAGCCGATATGGCTTTTGTACAGCACATGCTGTATCAACTGGATGACAATGGCACTATGGCGGTGGTGTTACCGCATGGCGTATTGTTCCGTGGTTCGAGTGAGGGCGTGATTCGTCAGTATTTGATTGAGCAGATGAACGTGGTGGATGCCATTATTGGTCTACCCGCCAATATTTTCTATGGTACTTCAATTCCGACCTGTATTTTGGTGTTGAAGAAAAACCGTGAGCATAGCGGCAATATTTTGTTTATTGATGCCAGCAATGAGTTTGAAAAGCAGAAGAATCAAAACAAGTTATTGCCTGAGCATTTGGATAAGATTGTTGCGGCATTTGAACAGCGTGAAAATATTGAAAAGTATGCGCATGTGGCGACCTTGCAAGAAGTCAAAGATAACGATTACAACCTGAATATTCCGCGTTATGTAGATACCTTTGAAGCGGAAGCCGAGATTGATTTAGATGCGATTGCAAAACAGCTTCAAGCTTTGGAAGTTGAGAGCCAAAAGACCGATGCCATCATTGCAGATTTTTGTAAAGAGCTAGGCATTGTTTCACCGTTTGCGGAGGTGAAGTAATGGCTGCGCCAAAGTTAAGATTTAAAGAGTTTGATGGGGACTGGAACAAAAATACTATTGGTAATTTTGTATTAAATTACAAAGGTGGTGCATCTCTAACACCAGCAGATTTTGTAGAATATTCAGATTGCGAAGTTATTCCTAAAAAAGCTATATCTTCTGGTGGATTACTTCAATTGGATAAAGTTGTTCCAACTTTTTGCACTCTTGAATTTTTTAATTCAAATCAAAATTATATTGTAGATAGTGAATATTTAATTACAACTCTACGAGATCTTGTGCCTAGTGGTCCAAGTATTGGTTATATCGTTAAATATGAAAGTAATAAAAAATATATTTTAGCTCAAGGTGTTTATGGATTCAGAATAAAAAATGATCTTAATAGAGATTTTTTAATCCAGTTCTCAAATACTTCTAAATTTAGACTACATATGCAATCTATCATGGTTGGCAGTACCCAAGTGCATATTAGAAATCAAGATTACTTTTCTACTGAGCTTTATACTCCGTCGTTACTTGAACAAACCAAAATTGCTTCTTTTCTTTCCGCAGTGGATGAAAAGATTAGCCAACTCACCCAAAAACATGAACTGCTCAGCCAATATAAACAAGGCATGATGCAAAAGCTGTTTAGTCAGCAGATTCGTTTTAAAGCGGATGATGGGAGTGAATTTGGGGAGTGGGATTTTATTGAACTAGGTACAGCTACTGATGTGACCAAATTAGCAGGCTATGAGTTTACCAAACATATTGTTTATAAAGACTCAGGTAATTTAATTGCTTTACGTGGTCTTAATGTTAAAAATAATAAATTAGATTTATCAGATGTAAAGTATATTGATGATAGTGATTTGAAAATGTTAGGTCGAAGTAAATTATATATTGATGATCTAATATTCACATATGTAGGAACGATTGGTGATGTCGCATTAATCCAAGAAAATGAAAAATTTTATTTAGCTCCTAATGTTGCTCGGATACGAGCTAATAAAGAGTTATTGAATCCTGTATATTTATTGCAATATTTTAATGAAACAAGTTTTAGGCGTAATGAAATCGAGAAATTTATTGCAACGAGTTCCCAGCCAGCTCTGTCAATGACAAATATTAGAAAATTTCACATAGCTAAACCTTGCCTAGATGAACAAACCAAAATCGCTAATTTCTTATCTGCAATTGACCAAAAAATTGAAGTCGTGGCACAGCAAATTGAACAAGCCAAACAGTGGAAAAAAGGCTTGTTGCAGCAGATGTTTGTGTAGGGGGAAAAGATGACCGATTACTTTCAAAATCTTGTATTGCAATTGCTCCAAGAACCCAGTGAGCAAGAATGGTTAGAGTTTAAAGAAAACTACCATAGTGCCGAAGAAATTGGAGAGCGTATTTCTGCCCTATCCAACGGTGCATGCATACGCAACAAGCGGTACGGTTATTTGATTTTTGGAGTGAAAGACCATGATCACAGTATTGTTGGTACTCATTTTAATCCCAAAAAACAAAAAGCCAAAGGCAATGAGGATTTAGAGTTTTGGTTACTGACACGCTTAAACCCACGCATTGACTTTAAAATTCATGAACTCGACATTGATGGTAAGCATCTTGTTGTATTTGAGATTCCAGCAACTAGCTATGCACCTGTGAGTTTTTTGCATGAAGCCTATATTCGTATTGGGAGTTATACCAAGAAACTCAAAGACTATCCTGAAAAAGAAAAGCAAATTTGGCAAAGCATGTCTTCGGATTGGAGTGCAGAGATTTGCCAAGATGCGACACTTGAAGATTTAGACCCGATCGCCATTGCTACAGCTAGACAGTTATTCATTCGGAAAAACCCACGATTAGCTGAAGATGTCCCAACTTGGGATGACCTCACCTTTTTAAACAAAGCCAGAGTCACAATTAAAGGGAAAATTACACATACCGCTATCGTATTGCTCGGCTTGCCTGAATCAGCACATTTTATTAATCCTGCGGTAGCACAAATAACGTGGATTTTAAAAAGTGCTGACGGTGTAGAAAAAGACTATCAACACTTTTACACGCCATTATTGTTAGCTGTAGATGAGGTCTATCAGAAAATTCGTAACCTAAAATATCGGTATTTGATGGATGGGACGCTTTTCCCCGAAGAAGTCGACCAATATGATCCTTATATTATTCGAGAAGCATTAAGTAATGCGATTGCCCATCAAGATTATCGTATGCGTGGGCGAATTACGATTGTAGAAAAAGAAGATTCAACTTTAACTTTTCAAAACTACGGTAGTTTTTTACCCAAATCTATTGAAAACGTAATCTTAAACGATACACCTGAACAGCAGTACCGTAATACCTTCTTGGTCAATGCCATGATGCAATTAAATCTAATTGATACCATCGGCAGTGGTATCCGCAGAATGTTCATCAAACAACGAGAAAAGTTTTTCCCTATGCCTGATTATGATTTCGCAAATAATCGCGTACAGGTCAAAATTACAGGTAAAGTTTTAAATATAGATTACGCAAGGAAACTTGCCGAACTTCCTGAATTATCTTTAGACAATATTATTGCCCTTGATCAAGTACAGAAGAATCATTTAATTAATGATGAAGATGCCTACGACCTTCGTAAAAAAGGGCTTATTGAGGGGAGAAAACCAAATTATTGTATTTCGGCAGATGTTGCACAGCATACGGATCAACAAGCTGAATATTTGGATATGCGTGGGTTAGATGATCAGCATTATGAAGGCTTGATTTTGGAATATTTAAAAAAATTTGGACAAGCAAAACGCTCAGAATTAGAAAAGTTATTGTTAGATAAACTTCCTCAGGTTTTAGATGAACCTAAAAAAATAAATAGAATCAGAAATTTAATGCAGAAAATGAGACGTAACGGCTTAATTAAAACTGAAGGAAAAACATGGAAAATAGCTAAGAAATAACTAAAAAATAACTAAACTTAGCTAAAATAGCTAAGTTTAGTTATTTTTATACATAAGTAATTGTTAAGTATTAAATTAATTCAAAGGAATAAAATGACATTCCAAAGCGAATACCAACTTGAAAATGAACTGATTAGCCAGCTCAAGCAATTGGGATATGCTGCGGTGACCATCAAGGATGAGAGTCAACTACTGTCTAACCTCAAAACCCAGATTGAACGTGCCAATGGACTAGCGCCACTATCTGATACAGAGTGGAAGCAGGTCATTAGTTTTCTGAATACCGGCACGGTATTTGAACGGGCCAAGAATCTGCGTGATCTGTTTCCAGTCAAATTTGACGATGGAACTAGCAAGCACATCTTTTTTCTGTCGGATGATCCAAGCAAGAACATCTATCAGGTCACCAACCAGATCACCATTGACCACCGCGACTATAATGGCAGAACCAGCCGTTTTGATGTGACTTTACTGGTCAATGGTTTGCCTTTGGTACAGATCGAGCTGAAAAAGCGCGGTATGGAAATCGCCGAAGCCTTTAATCAAACCCAACGCTATATTCGTGAAGCGTATTGGGCTGGGCAAGGGCTATTTGGCTTTATCCAGTTGTTTGTGATTAGTAATGGTGCCAATACCCGTTATTACTCCAACGGCACCACAGGCATCGAGTTTGCCTTTCCATGGGCGGATGTCGATAACAAACACATCAATGAAATTGTCGACTTTGCCGAAGCTTTTTTCAATCAGCAGCATCTGACCCAAATGCTGACTCAGTACATGGTGCTGCTAGAAACCACCAAAAGCTTGATGGTGCTGCGTCCCTATCAGATTTATGCAGTACAGAAAATTGTGGAGCATGTGCAAAACTCCGATCAGAACGGCTATATCTGGCACACTACAGGTTCAGGCAAAACCCTGACCTCATTTAAAGCCAGTCAGATCATCATGCAAATGCCCGATGTTGAAAAGGTCTTGTTTGTGGTCGATCGTAACGACCTCGATACGCAAACCTCACGCGAATTTAATGCTTTTAAAGCCGACAGCGTCGACAGCACCGATAACACATCGACCTTGGTAAAACAGCTCGATCAACGTCATGACAAACTGATTGTGACCACCATCCAAAAACTCAATCGAGCCATCAGTACTGACCGATATTTAGAATCGATTGATTATCTTAAAAATAAAAAAGTGGTCTTTATTTTTGATGAATGTCATCGCAGTCAATTTGGTGAGACCCATCAGAACATAAAAAAATTCTTCAGCAATGCACAAATGTTTGGTTTTACCGGTACGCCTATTTTTGAAAAGAATAGCCAAAGCAAAGCAGGTTTAAAACTCACCACAGACTACCTGTTTAATGCGTGTTTGCATAAATACGTGATTGTAGATGCGATCCGCGACCGTAACGTCTTGCAGTTCCAGATTGATTATCGTGGCAAATACACCGCCAAAGGCATGGCGACGAATGAAAGTTATGAGGAAGACGTAGAAGGCATCGATACCAAAGAACTGTATGACAACCCACAACGCCTAGAAATGATTGCCCGCTACATTGTCAATATTCACGATACCAAAACCCGTAATCGTGAATTTACCGCAATGTTCTGTGTCAGTTCGGTCGAAACACTGACCCAATATTACGACCTCTTTGAAAAGGTGCAGGCTGAAAAGCAAATTGAAGATGAAGCACAAGGTCGGATATTTAAACCGTTGACCATTGCCACCATCTTTTCGTATGCGGCAAATGAGGCTGTACCGACTGATGACTTAACTGGCTTGATTCATGAAGAAGCCGCAGATATTCCAACTCAGGTCAACTCATCCAGTCGGGATAAGCTAGATCGCTACATTGCCAATTACAACCGACAGTTCAAAACTAACTACAATTCTGGTGATCAATTTTATGCGTACTACCGCGACATTGCACAGCGCGTAAAAAACAGACAGATTGATATTCTAATCGTGGTCAATATGTTCCTCACGGGCTTTGACTCTAAGCCGCTAAATACCTTGTATGTCGATAAAAACCTAAAATATCATGGCTTGATTCAAGCATTCTCTCGTACCAACCGTGTCTATAACGATAAAAAACCATTTGGCAATATCATCTGTTTCCGCAACCTAAAACGTGCAACGGATGAAGCGCTGGCACTATTTTCCAATAAAGAAACCACCAAGATCGTCCTTGTTCCAAGCTATGCGGAAATCGAACAGGATTACCAAGCAGCGGTGAGCAAATTGTTTGCCTTAACGCCCAATTACCAATCAGTCGATGATCTTGTTACTGAAGAACAGCAACTGGAATTTATTAAAGCTTTCCGTGAAGTGATGCGCTACAACGCGCAATTACAAACTTTTATTGAGTACGATCAAGACCAAACACAACTGGATAAACAGCACTTTGCGAATTTCGCCTCTAAGTATGCTGACCTATGCCGTGCCGTTAGAAAGACGACCAAGAAAGAAAAAGTATCGGTATTGGATGATGTCGATTTTCAGCTGGATTTACTGCACAGTGACCGCATTAATGTTGGCTATATTATCAATCTACTACAGCTTGTTGTTGATACGGACTCAGAGGACAAGCGTCAGAAGTACCAAGCGCAAATTTACGATTTAATCAGTAGCGATATTAGTTTGCACGATAAGCAAGACCTCATTCAAAAATTCATTGAAGAAAACATGCCGAAGATGATCAATGGACAGAGCGTCCAAACGGCTTTTGCTGCATTCTGGGATGCTGAAAAAGAACAGGCCTATCAGCATCTTTGTAAAGAAGAAAATCTGAAACCAGAAGCGATGAAGCAGGTTCTGGAGCATTATGAGTTCACCAAACGCCTACCACGTAAAGAAGAGTTGAAGGACTTACCAAACTATAAGGTTAAGCTGTTTGAGCGGGAGAACGTGTTTAGCAATTTGCTGGCCAAGACCCGGAAACTGATTGAAAAGTTTTATGTGGGGTTTTAAATTGTCAAAGAAGTAAAGCACCTTAGTGGTGCTTTACTTCTTTAGGTGTATGCATTTGTTCCACCCTTTCTAAGACAGTGGCAGAGAACGGTGTCAACGGCATTCTAAAATTGACCCCTTTGACCTCGTATTAAGTTTCAACCTGTGGCTGAATCCCTATTCTTTTTTTATCCTTCAAACGGCTTTGTTGCACAAACCTATCTGTAAAGGCTTTTTCAGCGATATAATTTTCAAATGAAGAAGCCTACACACAAAATCTATTGCACAACCAATTGGCCCGCATATAACCGAGCACTCATGAGTCGCGGAAATATTGCCATTTGGTTTGATCCTGCTACGCAATGGTATGCTCCATCAAAAGGCAAACAAGGGCGAAATCAAACCTACTC